>JBEBXF010000265.1:0-5009 GCA_040391725.1 Eoetvoesiella caeni
TTCGGGGTCGGGGGTAATGTTCGGCGCATAGGCCTTGAACGCCGCGTCGTCGAACAGCATGCCGCCCGACAGGCCTTTGTCGTACAGGGGCTCGCCCTTGTCGTTGCGGGCGATGTGGCAATTGGCGCAAGCGACGACGCCCTCCATCAGGTATTTTCCGCGCATCAGAAGCGCGGCGTTGTCCTGGGCACAGGCCGCGGCGGTTCCAGCCGCCAGCAAAACGCAAGAAACCAGTTGTGGAAGCATCCGCATGGTGTCAGTCTCCGTTGTTATTTTTACGTTTGATTACGAGTCGAAACCGCTTCGACGATAGTACTGCCGTTGGCGGCAATGCTTCATGAAAATTTTGGCTTAGGAGATCCGCCTTACAGCCTAGTCCATTCAGCGGGTTTGTCCTCGTGGGGCCGGGTAAAGGCGGGCAGCATCGGCCGTTTCACGGGCGAGCAGCCGCATACCGGCATTCCAGGAGCGGTTGCGAGTCGCGATAACGGTTACGAGGGGCTTGCGCCGGACTCCCAGGGCAGAAGGCTGAATACCTTCCAGCCCGGCCCCGGTTCGGGAGCGTGCTCGACCGCGAAGGGCCAGGCGTAGCCTTCGGGGTCGATGGCGAATAATGGTATGACCTGGCCCGGCTGGTAGCTTTCAAGATATTGCTCGAAGTCGAAGCTCTCGGTCAGTCCCGTGGCGTGGATGCTGCGGCCCTGGGCCATCAGGCGGGCGAGCTGCCAGTAGTCGATTTCCGTGCCGAACAGCTTGTATCCGCGACGGGCCTGGGCCGTGTGGTGTTTGCTCGGCTGTTCCTTTTCGTGTGCGCCCAAGAGCGCGTAGATATTCGCTTTTCCAAAACGATCACGAAAATGGGCAGCAGCCAGCTCATTGAAATGGTCGGCGGTATCCAGCGCCAGCAGCCGTCCTATGCCGGTAAGATCCAGGTTGTGCTGTGCATGCTCCGACATGGGATTGCCGTAGTAGGTGGGCAGGCCCTCCATACGCGCCTTGGCGATGCTGCTCCAGTCGCTGTCGCAAAGCCGCACGGGTATCTGCGCGTTTTGCAGCGCGGCGCCGATGGCCCGCGCGACGGGGTTGGCGCCCACAATGAGGAATCCCACGGGATCGGGCTCGACGACCTTCAACGCCAGGGCCATGGGCCGCGCGCTGACGCTTTGCAGCACGACAGTGCCGATGATGACGATGAAGGTCAGCGGCAGAAGCTCGTCGGCACGGGCGATGCCCAAGGCCTGGAGCTTGAGCGCAAACAAGGCCGATACGGCGGCCGCCACGATGCCGCGCGGCGCTATCCAGGCGACCAGGGTGCGCTCTCGCCAACTGAGGGCCGATCCCCAGGTCGAGAAGAGGACTTTCAACGGACGGGCTATGAACAGCATGACGGCCAGGATGGCTACCGGCGTCCATCCCAACGACCGCAGGCTGTCGAAATCCATGCGTGCGGCGAGAAGGATGAACAAGACCGACAGCAGCATCAGGCTCAGGGTTTCCTTGAACTCCAGTATCTCTTCGATGGGAACTCCTTTGCGATTGGCCATCCACATGCCCATGATGGTGACGCAAAGCAGGCCGGACTCGTGCCGTAGTGCGTTGGAAATGGCGAACGCGCCGAACATCAGCACCAAGACCGTGACGTTCACCAGATAATCGGCCAGCCAGTTCCTGCGTACGATTTCCCCCACGATGAAGCCGGCGGCAAAACCCGCCAGCACGCCGGTCAGTACGGTGCCGCCGAAAACATAGATGGCGTGCCCCCAGCCTGTGCTGCCTTGCAAAGCGACGATGAATTCGTAGGACAGCACCGCCAGCAAGGCGCCTATCGGGTCGATGATGATGCCTTCCCATCGCAAGATGCGGGCGACCGGCGCGACGGGACGCACCGTGCGCAGAAGCGGGGTAATGACGGTGGGCCCGGTGACCACGGTAATGGCGCCGAACAGGAAGGCCAGATCCCATGAAAATCCCATGATCCAGTGCGTGCCGGTTGTGGTGACCAGCCACGATATGAGCATGCCCCCGCTGACCAGGCGCGTTACCACGCGCCCCAGGCCCCGCGCCTCGCGAAACTGCAGGGTCATGCTGCCTTCGAACAGGATGACGGCTACCGAAAGGGATATAAAAGGAAACAGCAGTTGGCCGAACAGGGCGTCGGGGTCGAGTATGCCCATCAGGGGCCCTGCCATCAGGCCCGCGATCAATAGAAAAAGAATGGCGGGCAGGCGCAGTTTCCAGGCGAGCCATTGGCAGAACATGGCCGTCATGCCGATGCCGGCCAGAATCATGACATCGTTTTCGTTCATGGTCGCGAAGGGCTGTGTGCGGGGATCCGGATTGATCCGCAGGGAGAATGATACTTCAAGGCAGCGCGGCGACGCATTCAGCTGAATTTGCGCATGAAAGCCAGGAATGGCTCCAGCTCCATGGGATAGGCGAGGGCGTGGCCCTGGCCGTATCGCACGCCCAGCGCGGCCAGGAGTCGGGCTTGTTCCGGGTTTTCGATGCCCTCGGCAACGGCGACCGCGCCGACCGCCCGGGCGATGTTGACGATTTCCTGGATGAGGTTGGAGCGCACCGTGGCGTCTTCGAGCTCGAAAACGAACGATTTGTCGATTTTCAGCACGTCGGGCGAAAGCTTCTTGACGGAGTTCAGGTTCGAGTAGCCTGTGCCGAAATCGTCGATGGCGATTTGAAATCCTTGTTCCTTGAGGCTCCTGACTTCCGCGATGAGTTCGCTGGAAAGGCTGTGCTCGGTGACTTCGACGCAGATTTCAATATCGTTTCTTGCCGCCGCCTGCAATGCGTTTTTCAAGATGGGGATCAGTGCGGCCTGGTCGACGCTTTCGGGGAAATAGTTCAGGGCCAGCTGGAAGGGGGCGACCTGCGCGGGAAGATGCGCGGCCAGTTCGCGTATGGCTTTTCGGGTGACGGTGTAATCGAGCTGGCACGCCAGGCCCGAGTTCAGGATGGCGGGAATGACCTGGTCGGGCATCCACAGATTCGCGCCTTCCCTCAGGCGCATCAACACTTCGCAGCCGACCGGCTTCATGGTGGCCAGATCGAAGACGGGCTGGTAGGCCAGCAGAAGATGCGCGTCGTCGCACAGGAAACGCACACGGTTCCTCACGCTGGACAATGTGGCTATGTATGGGGCAAGCACTCCGACCGTCAGCACGGCGATCAGCACGGATCCGAGCAGCATGCAGAAAAGCAGCACGCTGTTTTGCCGCATGATCTGGGTCAGGTCGCGCTGCGTCTGCATGACGAGGTCGATTTGGGGGGGTATCGTCACCAGCTCGTAGCCAAGGTTGTGGAACGTGAACGCGGTTTTTTCGAACTGGATGGCGCGATCGCGCATGTGCCGGATTTCATCGGGCGTTTTGCTGGATCCGAGCAGCGCCAGGCCGTCGGCGGTGCGCATCCAGACTGCATCGGCGCTGGAGTACAAGTCGTCGGTGACGTAAGGGCTGAACACGACATTGAAGCGCTTGTACTGGATGAGCGTGGCCTTGACCCGCTTGTCAGCCATCTCCAACGGCACATTGTTGATCAACTGCAGCCCCGAACGCGATGTAATGACCGGATAGTTTCCCTTGACGGGATTGGGCAGCAAGCCCAATGCGGTCGAGCAGATCAGCCGCCTATCGTCGTCCATCATGCCGATTTCGCGTAGATAGCGGGATTTCAACAGATGCGCGTTCAGGTGGATCAGGCCTTGTTGGTTGCAGGAGAGTTTGTCGTGCGTGGCGAGGTGATCGAGCAGGGCGGTGCTTTCGGAGAGCATCGCCCGGGCCATGTCCATGGCCTTGTCGTGGCGTTCGGAGATACTGCTTTTATCCACCCACAATACTGTTGCCGCCGTGGCCAGGGTAAGCGTCACGGCCATCAGCACTCCTACCCCGTATACGAAGGCTTTGGGATACTTTGCGATCTGCAGCAGCAGCCAGTAATGTATGTTCTTCAAGCGATATTTCCGAGACCTGGGTGGGATCGCACGGGCTTGTAACGGAACTACATAATATACATAATCCTGGTTGCAATTTTGAGGAAGGCACGATCTACACGCCGGTAGCCAGCCGCGCCATGACAATGATGATCAGCACCTGCATGGCGCCCTGGCTCGCCACGACATAGTAAAAGCGGCTCATCGTCCGTCCGATTTTCCGGCCGTCCGGGTTTGGTTTTTGCAGTTCGAGGCAGATGCGCACGCTGGTCGGCAGCAGATAGCCAAGTCCCTGGATGGTCATCAGGGTGACAAGAACCAGCGCGGCGGCGATCCAGCCGAATTGGGGCCAGGGCATTTGCGTGAAGCCAAGATGCACGGCAAGAAACCAGCCCGACGTGCCGGTCAGGACGGACAGCGTTGGCAGCAGGAATAGCGTTACCGGTGTCAGACGGATCAGGATTTCCTTGCGCACAGGGACCGAAACGCGGCGCAGGATCGGGCCTATGACGAAACCCATGAACAGGTCTATGCCCGTCCAGAGCACGCCGCTCATGACGTGAACCCAGTTGAGAAACCAGGTGTTGCCAAAGAGGATCGCGGCGATCATCACCACAAGCGCCGCCGCCACGTACCAAAAATAATGCCAGCGGATCAGTTGTGGATCAGGGGGGGTGTCGCTGAGGGACGCAGCCATAAGGCCTCCGGTACCGACGATTTCTCTCTGTCTAGAATAATCCTTGTAGTTATTTCTGTGTCAAGAGATATCTAGCCGAACAGTGAGATGGCCTTGTTGATGACGGCGAACAGCGTGGCCAGCAAGCCCAGCCCCAGCAGGCTGATGCCGAGATTGCGATCGCGAAGGCCGAAGCCGATGAAGGTGGCGATGACTCCCAGGACGAAGATCACCAGAATCGTGTTGCTGTGAAAGAACATGGCGGCGGGGTCTCCTTCAGTTGGCCGGTGTGCCGGCGCCTGCGATCGGGCTGCGCGCATGGCGCCTGGTTGGGTTGCAACGGTAAGCCAAGCCATCATTCTAACGGCATACCCTGTGCCCCTGGTG
>JBEBXF010000266.1:0-5007 GCA_040391725.1 Eoetvoesiella caeni
ATATAGATTGACGAAGAAAGACCCGAAGGCCAGCAGCATTTCCATGACGGCAATGGCCAGCAGCGGGCGCTTGGGCAGGATCAAGCGTTCGGCCTTGGCGACGCGCAGCGCAAACAGAATGAGCACGGTGAACGCAATATGACCGAAGAAAAAGCTGCAGCTCATGTTCCATGCGGAAGCCTGCGGCCAGAAAAGGATTTTTGTGTAGCCTCGCAGCGAAGCTTCATGCAGCAGGATAAGCAGGCACTCCAGGCCCAATAGCGAGAACGGAAGGTTCCTGGCCAGCAGGGCGATGACCAGCGCGCCCCAGCCGAAGGCCAGCAGGCCGCCGAAAAAAAGGCCGTCCCACAGCACAATATGGCTTTCCGACCGCTGATAGGCGTAGTCGGTGTAAAGCGTTGGGCTGATCTGCATTGCCGCGGGGCTTTGCATCCTGACAAAGATGCGCGCCTGGGTATGGGGCTGTAGTACAAACCTGGCTGATGGTCGGCGTGACGTCTGAGGCGACGCGGCAGGCTGGGCCGTAGCTGGATTCAGGTCTGCCCATTTGCCGCCGTCCTCGATGTAGACGCTTTGCTTCAAGAAGCCGTAGGGTCCAAGCACCAGCCTCAGAGATAGCGGCGATGGATTCGCGTTGGCCAGTTCGAGCTGCAGCCAGATGGCTGAGCGGGTCAGCCCCAGGTGCCGCTGGCCGGCCGGCATGAACCCGTTTGGCCCCGATGGCAGCTCGGCAACTTCCTGGATTGTGAGGCGTCCTGAGGGGTCTTCGAATAGCTTTGCTGCTTTGTCAACGGAAACCGACCAATCGACCCGATCCGGGATATTTACGACTTCGGCATGCACCGTGGTTACCCAAAGTGCAACAAGTAGACAAAGTAATCGAAGGAGCATCTCTTTCTGAAGCTGGGTTCAGCTACGGGAAGCGCTACAGCTAGTTCGCGAGCGGAGCCGGGGAACCAATGGTACCTACGAATAATCAAAAAAAACCGTAAGTCCGCTACAGCAAAATGCTTTGTCTGTCCAGAAAAAGTCAAGGCGGCTGGCCGGGCCTGATGCCGAACCAGCTTCGATTCATGAATATGAGAGTGTGCACTGTGGTTTACCGCGCAGCGCCGCCGTATTCGGCCTGTTTTATCTTGTAGTAAGAAAAACACTTGGTATATTATGGGATCGTATCGATGAATAACATATTTTCACGCATGCTTTCGATTTTTCCCATCTAAGCCGCTTCGGCCATGGTAGGCGTTTTTGTGCCACCCTCGACAGGATTCTTGTTGCCTGAATGTTTTTTTCTGAAGCTGTGTCACCGTCGCCGCACATTCTCATCGTCGAAGACAATCCGGACCAATTGCGTTTGCTCATCGAAACGCTGCGCAGTTCGGATTTCCGGCTGAGTGTAGCTTTCGACGGGCTGCAAGGGTACGACAGGGCGCTGGCCAGCCGGCCCAACCTCATTCTGCTGGATGTGCGCATGCCACCGTCTGGACGGGTTCGCCTTGTGCCGCAGGCTCAAGGCCAATCCAGCCACCGCCGCCATTCCCATCGTGTTCCTCAGCGCCGCCGACGATCTCAGCGAGCGCCTGATCGGGCTGAGGGATGGCGGCGTTGATTACATACTTAAACCCTTCGAGTCTGAAGAGGTCATAGCGCGGATACGCATTCACTTGGGCCTGAAGGCCAGAGAGCCTCTCGACGATGCATGGCTGTCGGTCGAGCACCTTAACGAGGAAGAGGTGCTGGTGCGAGCTGCCCAGGGACAGTTATTGGCCAATTTATCCCAAACCCCGCGCCTGGAAGAATTGGCGGAACAGTTGGGCGTAAGCGAAAAACGCCTTTCACGCGCGTTCCGGCGCTGCCTGGACATGACGGTGTTCCAGTATCTGCGGAACGAGCGGATGCGGACGGCCCAGCGTCTGCTCACCCAAACCTCGTTGAGCATGGTCGCCATATCCGAAGAGGTCGGCTTTACCAGCGCGGCTAATTTCTCGACGGCGTTTCGCGAGCATACCGGCGTGTCGCCGTCCGATTACCGGCGTGGGGATGCGCCGGATGGGGGCGCTTCCTCCCTTCACGACACCTGAGGCTTCTTGCAGGCTGTCTTTGCAATTATTGACGATTGCATTCTTCATTTCTCCACGATCTGTAGTTTCAGCAAAGCCCCATGGCGCTCTGGCAAAAGGTAATACGATGCGCCCCGGCTAAAGTTTGCTGCAATTTGGCACTTATTGTTGCACCGTGCACCAGCCCGGAATCGGGCGATCAGCAGCTACTGCCGACCCTGGCGTGCCAAGCACGGGATATACGCAGGCTCGAGTCTGCTCCGCCGTGCCCTGGGTCCAGGCATATGCGTCATGCCCGACGGGCGGCGAAGTTGCTTCATGTCTTGTTCCGCACCGCACTGTAAGCCCAGCAAACGTTTAATGCCTATCGGCAATTAGAGAACCGCACCATGATTCAAAGCCGCCCCTCCCGCGCCCGCCGTAACGCCAGCACGGCTGATTCCCCGTTCGCGTCGCGCAGCACCCTGCTTGCGCTGGAGCCTCGCACCTTGTTCGACGGGGCCGCTGCCGTGGTGGCGGACAAGGTAGCCGACCAGGCCTCGGCGCAACAGGGCGGGCACCATGATACGCCGGCCGACATCCAGCCGCGCACGGTCTCCGATGCGGGCAAAGCCACGCCCGACCAGCAACAGGCCGCGCCCCGGCACGAGGTTCTATTCGTAGACAGCACGGTGGATGGCTGGCAGAACATCGTGGCCAATGTGCAGCCCAACATCCAGGTCGTAGTGCTGGACGGGCAAAAAGATCCTCTGCAGCAGATTGCGGACACCCTCAGCGCCGAGGGTAAGGTCGATGCCGTGCATATCATTTCCCATGGCGCGGCAGGGTCGCTGCAAATAGGCGGCACAAGCATAGACCTGACTTCGTTAAGCGGATATGCCAGCCAGTTGGCTACCATAGGCTCGCACCTGACCGAAAATGGCGACATTTTGCTGTACGGCTGCGACATCGGCGAGGGTGCCGGCGGCGAACAGTTCGTGGCGGCCCTGGCCCAGGCCACCCACGCGGACGTGGCGGCGTCCACCGATGCCACCGGCGCGGCGGCCAAGGGCGGCGATTGGGTGCTGGAATACCAGGTCGGGCATATCGAAAGCACGGTCATCCAGGCCGATGCCTTTACCGGCTTGCTGGTATCTGCTTCGGTTACTGGCAGCATGAAGGATTCCTCGGTGGTCGAACCCAGCGAGCTGAACACTTCAGGCGCGTCGGAATTGGCTCTGACGGGATGGGTAATCGCCGGCGACGGAATGGGAACGGATCAGGTGACTGTTCAAGTTACCTTGTCTGACACCGCCGCTGGTACATTGTCCGATGCCGGCGGGCATGGGACGGCTCTGGCCAATGGGTTTCAATTCACTGGAACCGCTGCCGATGCTACCGCCTGGGTGAATCAGCTCAAGTTTTCGGCCGCTGATACCGAACTGGGAAATACAGCAGCTACAACCGGTCTTACCGTAAAAGTTGCCGACGTCGATACGCCGACTACTTTCAGTGAAAAAACCATACAGCTTACGGTGACTCCCTCTAACGACCCCACGCGTTTCAGCACCGGCGCGGGGGATGGCCAGCAAAGCGTCAATGAAATCGGGAACACCACGATTACCGGCCTGACGGGAAGCTCCTCCGATAGCGCCGCCTTGCATATCATCGATCCCGAAGTCTCGGTTGGCACACAGAGTAATTCGCAGATTATTTACCGCCTGACGGATGCGCCTGATCACGGATATCTAACGCTGAACGGCGTCCGCCTTGGCGTAGGCTCCATCTTTACCCAAGCCGATGTCTTGGCCAACAAGCTTGTATATGTGCATACGGCCACCGGCACGGATCAGAACGACGCGGATACTTTTACCGTATCGGTCAACGACGGCGCAACACCCCAGGATAAATCGGTAACCCAAACGGTTACGCTGAACATCACGCCTGTGAATCAAGCGCCGGTCATCACTGGCAGTGACGGTTCCGTCTTCGAGGGCCAGCCCAATAATGCAAAATCCAGCGATGGCACGCTGTTGTCTACGGTGGGAAATTTCATCGAAGCCAATGGCGGCGGCGACCCCAACGATGCCGTCCTGGAAGTGGCCATTACTTCTCTTACCGCGCATGGCACGTTGCACTACAGCGGCCAGGCAACCATAGGCGGCACGACCCAGACCATCGATCGCGACCTGACACAGGCCGATATCGACAGCGGATTTGTCATTAATTATGCCGACCGTGGAGGCCTTACTTATTCCAACGATGGCATTGACGTGGCCGGCCTTCCGCCCAATGACGCTTTCGGCATACGCGTTACCGACGGGGGCGGCAACGCCGGCGCGTCAGCCGCCAAGTCCATCGATGGCATTGTCAATATCACGGTGCGCCCCGTCGACGACGATCCTACATTTGTAGAAAGCAGCAGCCTGCAAGCTACCGTCGAGGCCAATGGCGCCGACCACTCGGCTGGCACCCCCGACGATTATCGTGTCACGCTGACGTCGGACATGCTGCAGGCCACCGATGTCGACTCCTCAGACGGGCAGATTACCTTTGTCGTTACTCAGTTGCCGGGGTCCGGGCAATTATTGTTGAACGATGGTGTTTTGGCTGTAGGCGCCACGTTCACCATGGACGATGTGCGCAACGGTCGCGTGCAATATTTGCAGACCGCAATGGGGTCCGACGGCAATCCGACGGACGTATTCCACTTCCAGGTCCAGGACAATGCACTTGCCGTGCATTGGGATGCCGAGGGCAACAGTTATACCCGTCCGGGCGGGGTTTATGCCGCCGATGCCGGGGCTGGTGCTGCGCTGACTACTTTCGCTTTCACGGTGAATCTGGTCAAGGATGTGACACCTACAGGTACCGCGCCGGCTGGAGCGGATCACTCCTCGACGCCCGCGCCTGATACGTCGATTACGACGACCCATGCGGGCGATGATCCGAATCCTGGTGGGGTTCC
>JBEBXF010000267.1:0-4997 GCA_040391725.1 Eoetvoesiella caeni
CGAGGCCGACTGGCTGGTGGGCATCAACGGCACGCGCGCCATGACGGCCTTCAACAGCAAGGACGGCGGCTTCTTCAAGACCCCCGTCGGCCGCGTGCAGACCCCCACGCTGGCCATCGTGGCGGAACGCGAAGAACGCATCCGCCGTTTCGTCTCGCGCGACTACTGGGAGGTGCACGGCACCTTCGTCGCCGCCGCCGGCTTCTATACAGGCCGCTGGTTCGACCCAAAGTTCACCAAGAACGAGCAGGATCCCGAACAGCGCGATTCGCGCCTGTGGTCGCTCAATGCGGCGCAAACCATCGTCGCGGCCTGCCGCAACCAGCCCGGCAAGGTCACCGAGGAATCCAAACCCTCCACCCAGATGTCGCCGGCCCTGTTCGACCTGACTTCGCTGCAGCGCGAGGCCAACTCGCGCTTCGGCTTTTCGGCCAAGACCACCCTGGCATTGGCGCAAACCCTGTACGAGCGCCACAAGGCCCTGACCTATCCGCGTACCGATTCGCGCTATCTGCCCCAGGACTACCTGCAAACGGTCAAGCAGACCGTGCAGGCGCTTTCCCAGGGCGGCTCTTCGGCCGCCGCCAGCGTCCAGCCGTTTGCCGCGCAATTGGGCAAGACCGACTGGATCAAGCCCAACAAGCGCATCTTCGACGACAAAAAGGTTTCCGATCACTTCGCCATCATCCCCACCCTGCAGATCCCCCGCGATCTCAGCGAGGCCGAAGGCAAGATCTACGAGCTCATCGCCCGGCGCTTCCTGGCCGTGTTCTTTCCGGCTGCCGAGTTCCGCGTCACCACCCGCATCACCGAAGTCTCGGGCCATCATTTCAAGACCGAGGGCAAGGTGCTGGTCGAGCCCGGCTGGCTGGCCATCTATGGGCGCGAAGCCCAGGGCGACGACACCACGCTTGTCGCCGTGGCCGACAACGAAACCGTCAAGACCGATGAAATCGAAGCCAAGGGGCTGGTCACCAAGCCGCCGGCGCGCTACACCGAAGCCACGCTGCTGTCGGCCATGGAAGGCGCGGGCAAGCTGGTCGACGACGAAGCCCTGCGCGAAGCCATGTCCGAACGCGGGCTGGGCACCCCGGCCACCCGGGCCGCCATCATCGAGGGCCTGCTCAACGAAGGCTACCTGCGCCGCGAAGGCCGCGAGCTCGTGCCCAGCGCCAAGACACGCCAGCTCATGACGCTGCTGTCGGGCCTGGGCGTCAACGAACTCACCTCGCCCGAGCTCACCGGCGAGTGGGAGCACCGCCTCAAGCAAATCGAACAGCGCCAGCTCGATCGCGACGAATTCATGCGCGAAATCGCGCAAATGACCCAGGTCATCGTCAAGCGGGCCAAGGAATACGAGCGCGACACCGTGCCCGGCGACTACGCCACGCTTGCTACGCCCTGCCCCAAATGCGGCGGCGTCGTCAAGGAAAACTACCGCCGCTACGCCTGCACGCAATGCGATTTTTCCATCGGCAAGCACCCGGGCGGACGCACCTTCGAAGTTTCCGAAGTCGAAGAACTGCTGCAAAAACGCGAGCTGGGCCCGCTGTCGGGCTTCATCAGCAAAATGGGGCGGCCCTTTTCCGCCTTGCTGCGCATCACCGACGAATTCAAGCTTGAATTCGACTTCGGCCAGAACGACGCCGAAAACTCGGAGCCCGTCGATTTCTCCAGCCAGACCTCGCTGGGCGCCTGCCCCAAATGCGGCGGCCGCGTGTTCGAGCACGGCATGAACTACGTGTGCGAGAAATCGGTCGGCCCGGAAAAAACCTGCGACTTCCGTTCCGGCAAAATGATTCTGCAGCAGGAAATCGCGCCCGCCCAGATCGTCAAATTGCTGGCCGACGGCAAGACCGACCTGCTGGAAGGCTTTGTATCCAGCCGCACCAACCGCAAGTTCAAGGCCTATCTCGTCAAGCAGCCCAACGGCAAGATCGGTTTCGAATTCGAAGCCCGGCCGGAAAAACCCGGCGCCAAAAAAACCGCGGCCAAGAAGGCGGCAAACACGGCCGGGCAGCCCGCCGCAACGGCCGGCACGGCCACCAAGGCCGCGGCTAAAAAAGCGCCCGCCAAGAAAGCGGCGGCCAAAAAGGCGGCTGGGAAAACAGCGGTCAAGAAAACCGCGGCCAAAAAGGCCGCAGCCAAAAAAACAGCCAGCGACGCTCTGGACGAGAACGACCTGCCGTTCTAAAGTACGCAACGGGCCGGCCGCGGCCGGCCCGTTGCGCCAAACCCACCGGCGGCCAAGCGCCCGCCGGCCCTTGAACCTGAACCGCCATCGCGTCCGCGCGGCAACCACTCTTTTACCGCCACCCTATGACATCCGCCTCCGAGCCCTGGCATTCCGTAAGACAATCAACCCTGCACGGCAACGGCGTATTCGCGGCCCGCGACATCCCCGCGGGAACCCGCATCCTCGAATACGGCGGACGGCGCATCACGCCCGAGCAGGCCGACGCCATGCATCCGGTCAATCCGGACGATCCCTTTCACACCTTCTTCTTTGCGCTCAGCAGCGGCAAGGTCATCGACGGCGGCAATCGCGGCACCGACGCGCGCTGGATCAACCACTCCTGCGCGCCCAACTGCGAAACCCAGGAAAATTCCGCCGGCACGCGTGTCTACATCATGGCGTTGCGCGACATAACAGCCGGCGAAGAACTGTTCTACGACTACGGCCTGGTCATGGAAGGCAAAATCACCAAGAAGCTGCAAAAGCAATACCAATGCCTATGCGGCAACGACAAGTGCCGCCACACCATGCTGGCCCTGCCGGAAAAAAAATCCAAAAAGAAGAAGCACAAGGCGAAAGAAGCTGCCGACAGTCGCCGCGAAGGCAAGCGCAAAGACAAGCCGAAAAAAGACAAGGGCGGCAAGAAAAAAGCGGCAGACTAACCGAAATCGAAAGCGGATGGGCTGAAGCTGCGCGAGGCCGGGGAGTGCCTGTGCCGGCAAGCGAAGTTGGAGCAAGCCATGGCGGCGGCCGTTTTCGGGGTGCAAGCGAACAGCTGTTTGAGGACGGCGTTTACGGCCAGCCGGGGGCTGGCCGTTCGTCCGAGTTCTGTGAGCGCCCGAAAACGGTTGTCGACATGGGAAGCCTCGGCATAGCCGAGGCCGCAGCGACCAGAGCGCGCCGGTGCAGGTACTACCCGGCCGCTCAAGAACCCAATTTGGGGTCGAAATGCTTCGCCAGGCCCTGCCAGCACTCGTAGTAATCGGCTTGCAACTGCGAGGACTCCAGCGCAAAACTCGTCGGCTTGATGACGTTGCGGGTTTCGAACATGAACGCCATGGTGTCCTCGACCTTGTGCGGCGCCGACGTATCGGACGCGGATGCCTTCTCGAACGTGTCAGCATCGGGGCCATGGGCCGTCATGCAATTGTGCAGGCTGCCGCCTCCCGGCAAGAAGCCCTCGGCCTTGGCATCGTAGACGCCCGTGATGAGGCCCATGAATTCGCTGGCGACATTGCGGTGGAACCAGGGCGGCCGGAACGTGTTCTCGGCCACCAGCCAGCGCGGCGGAAAGATGACGAAATCGATGGTGTCGACGCCCGGGGTATCGCTGGGCGACTGCAGCACCAGGAAGATCGATGGATCCGGATGGTCGTAGCTGATCGAGCCTATGGTGTTGAAACGCCGCAAATCGTACTTGTAGGGCGCGTAGTTGCCGTGCCAGGCCACCACGTCCAACGGCGAATGATCGATGTCGGCCCGCCACAGCCGTCCGCCGAACTTGGCCACCAGTTCGAAATCTCCGTCGATGTCCTCGTAGGCCGCCTGCGGGGCAAGAAAATCGCGCGGCAGCGCCAGCCCGTTCGAACCGATGGGCCCCATGTCGGGCAACTGGAAGGGCGCGCCGAAATTCTCGCAGACATAGCCGCGCGCCTCGCCGTCCGGCAGGTCGACGCGGAACCGGACGCCCCGCGGCACCACGGCGATCTCCAGCGGCTCGATATCGATGACGCCCATCTCGGTGGCCAGATGCAGCCGGCCTTGTTGCGGCACGATCAGCAGCTCGCCGTCCGCATTGTAGAAATAGCGCCCCTGCATCGACGCATTGGCGGCATACATATGAATCGCGCAGCCGCTCATGTGCTCGGCCGAACCGTTGCCGGCCATGGTCACCAGCCCATCGACGAAATCGGTCGGCGCCGAGGGCATGGGCAGAGGATCCCAGCGCAGTTGATTGGGCGTCGTCGGCGGCACGGCGCCGAAATCGCCGACGATGCGGCCGTTTTCCAGCGGCGTGAAAGGCTTGTGCACCGCGGCAGGCCGTATCCGGTAAACCCACGAACGCCGGTTATGGCTGCGCGGCGCCGTAAAGGCCGTGCCCGACAATTGCTCGGCATACAGGCCGTAGGCCGCACGCTGCGGCGAGTTGCGGCCCGTCGGCAAGGCGCCGGGCAAAGCCTCGGTGGCATGTTCGTTGCCGAAGCCCGACATATAACCGGCGTTCAATGACGTTGCGTGGCCGGATGCTGCGCTGTTTTTCTGTTTCATGGTCATTCCTCAGCCCGCCACGGTGCGGGCAAATTGCGCCGGCGCAGCGTCGGCGGCGCCATCGTGCCGCACGGCGGCTTCGGCCTGCGCCTCCTGTTTGATCTGCTGCTCGATGAGCCAGCGGAACTGGCCCAGGGCGGAATCCAGGCCGCAGGCGACCGGTTCGAACGACGGATCGGCGGCAATGTTCTCGGCCTGCGAGGTGATGATGGCGCGGTCTTCTTCGAAGGCCGCCAGTATGCTGGTGTACAGCGCCTCGCTGACCTCGAGCTTGTCCTTGTCGAAGTTGCGCGGCTGGGCAAAGAAGTAGTGGCAGGAGTTCTCGGTTTCGGGCGTTACCACCTGGCAATGGCGGAACTCGATACCGCCCTCCCGGTTGCCTTTTTCCGCACCCTGGCCGGCCGGCGCAAAGCCCGAGTCCATGATCAGCACGCCCGGCAGCAGGAAGTCGTAATTGTTCCAGCGGTCGACATTGCCCGTCATGCCCTTGGCC
>JBEBXF010000268.1:0-4940 GCA_040391725.1 Eoetvoesiella caeni
TGGTCAGCGGATTGACCCAGTAGTACAGCACCAGCATGCCCAGGCCGCCCAGCACGCCTGAAAACAGCAGCACCTGGATGTTGGAAATGGTGCCGCGCGCGGTGGCGCGCCGCGCCGTGCGCAGCATTTTGGCGTCGATCTCCTGCTCGATGAGGCAGTTGATGGCAAAAGCCGCCGCCGCCAGCAGCCAGATGCCCAGGGTGCCGGCCGCCACCAGCCGCATGTCGGGCAGTCCGGGCGTGGCCAGGAACATGCCGATGACGGCGCAGAATACGGCCAGTTGCGTAACGCGAGGCTTGGTCAGCACCAGATACTGGCGCAGAAGGCTGGGTTGAGGGACGGAAGCGGTAGTCATGCGGGTATTTTAGAACTATTGGCGCGCGCAATGCGAACCAATAGCGTGACGGTGATCAAAACCAGGCCGGCCGCCCCGCCGTTATGCAGCACGGCGATAAGCAGGGGCCACTGGAAAAATATGGTGGTCAGGCCTGTAAACAGTTGGGCCAGCAAGAGCGCCAGCAGCAAGGTTGCCGGCGCTTTCAGGCCGGGCTCGGCACGCAGCTTCATGCCCAGCACGCCCATGTAGATGAATACGATAAAGGCGAAATTACGATGTGTCCAGTGGATGGCGGTCAGGGCGTATTGGGAAATCGCCTCGCCCGAGGGCAGCAGGCCCAGTCCGCGGATCAGCGAATACCCGCCATGGAAGTCCATGGGGGGCAGCCATTCGCCGTGGCAGGTGGGAAAATCCAGGCAGGCCAGCGCCGCGTAGTTGGTGCTGACCCATCCGCCCAGCGCGATCTGCACGAACAGCAGCACCAGGCCGGCCGCGGCCCAGGGCAGCATGGAGCGCGCGGCGGGGCTGATGGGAGGATGTTCTTTTTCGCGGGCGGCAAGCCAGGTCATCAGCGCAAGCAGACCGATGCCGCACAGCAGGTGGGTGGTAACGATAATGGGCATCAGCCGGTGCGTCACGGTCCAGGCTCCGAAAGCGCCTTGCACGCAGACCGCCAGGAGGGTAAAGGTGGCGAGCCGGGGGGTGTTGCGCAGCACGGCGCGGTGGCGCCAGGCCATGTACACGATGGCGATGATCAGCATGCCCAGCAGGGTGCCGGCATAGCGGTGGATCATTTCGATCCAGGCCTTGGAGAAACTGACGGCGCCGTAGGGCATGGCCTGCAAGGCTTGTTCGATATGGTTCACGGCGCCGAGGGGGCTGGCCTTGCCGTAGCAGCCCGGCCAGTCCGGGCAGCCCAGCCCCGAGTCGGTCAAGCGCACGAAGGCGCCGAACATGATGAGGTCCAGCGTAAGAAACCAGGTAAAGAATACGAGCTTGCGATAGCGGGTTTTGATGCGGTCAACCATGGTCGAGCGAGCCTAGCCTATGTGCGAGTTCTTGAGCAGTTTGCGGATGTCGTCGCGCACCGAGATGGGGTCGGCATCGGGAGGGTACTGCATCATCAGGTTGCCCAGCGGGTCGATGATCCACATGGGCTTGGCCAGCTCCGCGTTGGCATCCTGGGCCGTCGCCTTCGGGGTGAGGTAAGCGGCAAGCCTGGCCGGATCGCCGCGCAGGATGATCGTGCCTTTGTAGGCGTCGCGGATTTCATCGGCAATGGGGCCCGCGTCGGTAACCAGCCATACACGGGTCAGCCGTTCCACGTCCTTGCCCTGGCTGGCGTGCGAATTGCGCAGAATGAACAGTTTGGTAACGCATTCCTTGGGGCAGGCGGACTGGTCGGCGCTGAGCAGTATCCATTTGCCGTTCAGGCTGCGCAGATCGAAAGGCTTGCCGTCCAAGGTCTTCAGGTCCAGGACGTCGGCGGCCGGAAGGCTGCGCTGGGGGGTGACCAGATGGCCGTAGTTGTTGGTGCCGTCGGGGCGCAGGCCCAGGGCCGGCACGTAATAGGCCAGCAAGGCCAGAATTACGGGGGCCAGGCATATTGCCAGTATCCAGATCAGGGGCGAAATGGAGCGGGGCTTGGGCGGGGCGGCGGTAGGGGTGTTCACTGCAAGCTATCCTTGGGTTTCTGGGTTGGTTTGGGCCGGAAGGGTTCAATGGCTGGTTTTATGCGGGTTGCCTGCGCCGGCGCAACGCGCGCCAGGCGACCACCAGCCATGCAATGCCGGCAATACCGGCAAAGCTGAACCATTGCAGCGCGTAGCCGCGGTTCTGGGCCGAATCCGTGGAGGGCAGGGGCCACTCTTGCACAAACGGGGCGCCGGCCGTCGCCTGGCCGCTGCCGGCCGGTTGCTCCAGAACCGCCGGCAGCAATTTTAAGCCGGTTATGCGGCTCAAGTCCTGGAGGGCCAGGTTCTGCACCTTGGGAGGCGCGCCATCGGGGCCGGGCAGTTTGCCCGGCAGCGCGCTGGCGTTCGTTCCGTTGAACGACCAGAGTTCGAACATCCGGGGCACGTGGCTGACAAGCTGGCCCCGCACGTGCTGTTCGCCCTCGGGACGGGGCAGGGGAGGCAGGCTGGTTCCGGGCAGGATGGGGCGGGGCAGCCAGCCGCGCAGCACCAGCACGGCTGTGCGGCTGGCGGAGTCGATGAGTAGCGGCGTAGCCACCCAGTAGCCCGGCTGCCCCTTGAAATTACGGTTGTCCAGGAGTACGGTAAAGTCGTGCAGCCAGACGCCCTGGGCGGCGGCGCTGCGCCATTGAACCAGGTCGCTGGCCGGCGTGCGGGTGCCAAGCTGCAGCGGCGCGGCTTTGCGCCCGGCTTCGATGGCCTGCATAATGGCGTCGCGCTGGGCGCCCCGGCGCAGTTGCCAGTTTCCCAGCGCGGTGCATACCGCCGCCACGATGGCAAGCAAGATAAGCGATACCAGGGTTCGAAGGGTCGGGTGCGAGTTGGCCATGTCTGCAATAATTCGGGTTTTACCGGAGAGTGTTAATGCGTATCATCGTTATCCTGGCGTTTCTGGGCATTCTGGGCAGCCTGGCGTCGGCCCTTGTTTACTTGATGCGCGACCAGGGCAAAAGCAACCGGACGGTCAATGCGCTGACCTGGCGGGTAGGGCTGTCGATTGCCCTGTTCCTGTTCGTTTTGTTTGCCCATTACATGGGCTGGATCCAAAGCACAGGCCTGGTTCAGCAGCCTTGAGGGCAGCAGCGGATGGCGGCCAGAAAAAAAGGCCGGCAAGGCCAGCCTTTTTAGTCGTCGCCTGAACCGGTTCCGGCGCAATGCCCGAACCGGCCGCGGTGAAAAGCTTAAAACCAGTAGACGAACAAGTATAAACCCAGCCACACCACGTCGACAAAGTGCCAGTACCACGCCGCGCCTTCGAAGCCGAAGTGGTGGTCGGCGGTGAAGTGCCCCTTGATGACGCGCACCAGGATGACGGTAAGCATGGTGGCGCCCAGAATGACGTGGAAGCCGTGGAAGCCCGTGAGCATGTAGAACAGCGAACCGAACGCGCCCGAATTGAAGCGCAGGTGCAGCTCGGTGTAGGCGTGGTGGTATTCGTAGGCCTGGCAAGCCACGAAACAGAAGCCCAGTATTACCGTAAGCGCCAGCCAGAAAATGGTTTTGGCGCGATGGTTGGCGCGCAGCGCATGGTGGGCGATGGTAAGGGTCAGGCCCGAGGAAAGCAGCAGCGCGGTATTGATGGTGGGCAGCCAGAAGGGGCCGACCGACTCAAAGGGGGTGATGGTGCCTGCGGGTCCGAGATTGGGCCAGGTGCCCGAGAAGTTGGGCCACAGCAGCGTGCGGTGATCCAGGTTGCTGAGCCAGGGCGTCGTGACTTCGCGGGTGTACCACAGCGAGCCGAAGAACGCGGCGAAGAACATGACTTCCGAGAAGATGAACCAGGCCATGCTCCAGCGGTACGAGTGATCGACCCGGCGGCTGTTCATGCCGCCTTCCGATTCGCGGATGGCGTCGCCGAACCAGCCGAACAGCACCACGATGAGGGCCAGGATGCCGACCAGGAAAATCCAGTGGCCAAGGTAATGCTCGTTGATCCACAAGGCGGCGCCGACGCCCATTAGAAGCATGGCGAAGCTGGCGCGAACCGGGTGCGCCGAATCGGCTGGCACGTAGTAGTAGGGTGCCTCGCTGCCGTGAACCGAGTGACTTGCACTCATGTTGATCTCCTGAAACGAATTATTGAACTGACTATACGATACTGAAAGAGTAAACCGCTAGACCGCGTGGCCGATGAACCAGCGGGCGACCATGATGAGGGCCAGCACGAATACCAGGGTGGCGATGAGCGCGGCGACGATAAGGTGCACGGGGTTCAGGCTGGAGATATCCTGCTGATAGTCCTTGCCCTTGCGCACGCCCAGAAACCCCCAGGCCACTGCTTTGAGCGTCTGGAAGAAATTGAGTTTGCGCTGCGCAAGCTGATGAATGTCGTCGCTCATGAAGACTCGCCTAGCCGGTAAGAATGGCGCTGCCGCGCACGAAAGACCAGACCAGGATCGCAATGACGATTGCGGCCAGGATGAGTCCGGTGTTGCGGTTGCGGCGGCGTTGCTTGGGTGTCATGGACTTAGTTTACTTTACTGTGGGCGGCGTCACGAAGGTATGGAACGGAGCCGGAGAGGGCACGGTCCATTCCAGGCCTTCGGCGCCTTCCCAGGGCTTGGCGGGTGCGATTTCGCCGCGTCCCGAGTAGGCCTTCAGCACGACATAGACGAACAGCAGTTGCGACAGGCCGAACCAGAAGGCGCCGATGGTGGCCACCTGGTGGAAATCGGTGAACTGCGCCGGGTAGTCGGCGTAGCGACGCGGCATGCCGGCCAGGCCCAGGAAGTGCATGGGGAAGAACGTGACGTTGAACGAGATCATGGTGGACCAGAAGTGCCATTTGCCCAGGCGCTCGTCGTACATGCGGCCTGTCCATTTGGGCAGCCAGTAGTAGGCGCCGCCAAACAGCGCGAACAGCGAGCCGGCCACCAGCACGTAGTGGAAGTGCGCCACCACGTAGTAGG
>JBEBXF010000269.1:0-4921 GCA_040391725.1 Eoetvoesiella caeni
GGAGTCTTTGACTCGTTTGAGGAAAGGCGCGTAGTCGGGGTTGAGCAGCGGCGTGCGGATGCTGTGCATGACGGAACCGCCGCCGGCCGTGAACTGCTTGACGAACACTTTCTCGGCGTCGATGCCGGGGCCGTAGTCGGCCACGAAGGTTATCGCCGACTTGATGTTGTTCTTGGTTGCCCAGTCGGCCATGGGAGCCGTAACCTGCGGCAGGGTGAAACCGGTGCGCACGATATACGGCGAACGCTTGACGATGACCGACGTGGCCGCGGCCATGACCACCATGGGGGTCTTGGCCTGCGTGGCGATCGGCGAGGCCGCGAACGCCAGGGGGGTCAAGCCGAAGCCGGCCAGGATTTGCACGCCGTTACGCGTGACCAGTTCCTGGGCGATGCGTTTGGTCATGTCGGGCGCGACCCCGCCATCGTCCTTGAGGATGACCTCGATCTTGCGCCCCGCGACGGTGTCGCCGTACTTTTTCTGATACAGGCTCACTGCCGCTGCGATCTGCTTGCCCGTGGAGGCAAACGGCCCCGACATGGGAACGATGAGCCCCACCTTGACGGGATCGGCGGCAAAACTGGGCATGGGTACAAGACTGGCTGTAGCCGCGGCGGCGCCACCCAGAATCAGGTGGCGACGTTGCACGTTCACAGTATGTGTCATCTAACTCTCTCTACTATTCAATAAAACTAATAAAATGGCCCCCCGAGGGGGGCCATGGCTCCACAAAAAAATCAGGCTCAGATGTCGAGCACTAGCAACGGCGTCTTGGAGCGCGAGCAGCAAGGCGTGAACTGGTCGTTCGCGGCGTGCTCGGAATCGGTAAGGTACAGATCGCGATGATCGGGCGTGCCTTCCAGTACGCGTGTCAGGCAAGTGCCGCAAACGCCCTCTTCGCACGACACGGGAACGAAAACGCCGTTCTCTTCGAGAACCCGGGTAATGGGCGTATCGGCCGGAATGTCGAATACCTGGCCGGTGCTGGCGATTTTGACCTGGAAGGTGACGTCGCCGCTGGTGTCTTGTTCGGCCGCGCCGAAGTATTCGCGGTGCACCTGGCTATCGGCCCAGCCGAGATTCTTGGCCGTGCTGAGCACGTAATCGATGAACCCGGTGGGGCCGCAAACGTAGATGTGCGTATCGGGATCGGGTTTGGCAATGACGCTTTCCAGCTTGAGCTTTTGGTCGTCGGCGCCGCTATCGTAGTGAAAATGCACCTTGTCGGCGAAGGCCGATTTCGAGATGGGTTCGCGAAACGCCGTGCGCTCTGGGGAACGCGCACAGTAGTGCATTTCGAAATTGCCATCGATTTTGCTTAGGCGCCGCGCCATGCACAGAATGGGCGTGACGCCGATACCGCCGGCCAGCAGCACCGTTCGCTTGGCCTGAACCAAGCCGAAATGATTGCGGGGTTCGCTGATATTGATGGTGTCGCCGACCTTGATGCTGTCGTGCACGGCGATGGAGCCGCCTCGCGACGCCGGGTCGCGCAGAACGCCGATCATGTAGCGATGCTGTTCGGAAGGATCGTTGAGAAGCGAATACTGGCGAGTGAGGCCGCCGGGCGTGACTTCGACATCGATATGCGAACCGGCGCTGAATGCCGGCAAGGGCTGGCCGTCGACGCTGGCCAGTTCGAGGCTGACGATGTCCTCGGCTTCCAGCACTTTATTAACTACTTTTACGGAGAGTTGTCTCATCAAGTTATACGATCTAAAGCGGATTTACCCGCATTTCTGCGGGTATAGGAAATACTGGCACGCAAAGAAAGCGCGGCTACAAGCCTTAAGCGGGCTCAGCGGCGGGGGTTTGTTCTGCCTTGATCATGCGATCGAGGATACGACGTGATTGTACGCCACCCGTGTCGATATTCAACATCAACAAGCGCCGATCCGGGTAATCCTGCAGATTGCGCTGCTGCGCCTCCAGTACTTCGAGGTCCTGGCTGAAGATGTGGCCCTGGCCTTCGCGGATGCTCTTCGTGAGCTCGGCGTCTTCGGGTTTGAAGTTGCGCGCCATGCCCCAGAAGTACCAGTGCGAGGTTTCGGTTTCGGGCGTCATGAAGTCCACCACGATTGCCGCCGCCTTGTGTTCCTTGGGTCATCGAGGCCGCCATGGCCCGCATGGGCGACCCCGACGTCGATCAAAACATGGCTGGGAGGCGAGAAGACCGAGACCTGCCAGCGATCGACGGGTACCTGGTCGTCCAGCCCGTTGGCACGCAGCGCGCTTGCCCAGAAGGGAGGCGCCATGATCTTTTCCATGTAGCGGCTGGTATAGACGTGCTCGCCTTCGACCTTGGTATTGACCGGCGATTCGTCGATCTCGTCCTGGCCGATGCTGCCGGTATGAACATACGCCTCGTGGGTAAGGTCCATGAGGTTGTCGATCATGAGACGGTAATCGCAATTGATGTGATACAGCCCGCCGCCATAGGCCCACTCGGGGCTGACCGCCCATTCGAGATGGGGAATGAGCGACTCATCGGCCAAGGCGGCCTCGCCGGGCCACACCCAGATGAAGCCATAGCGCTCTACGACCGGATAGGACTTGACGCAGGGAAAGCCCGCCACGCGCTGCATGGGCATGGAAACGACCTTGCCGTCGCAGCCCATGACCAGGCCGTGATAGCCGCAAACCAGGTTGCCATGCTCGACATAACCCAGCGACAGCGCCGCGCCGCGGTGGGGACAGAAATCTTCGACAGCGGCCACTTTGTTTTCGGCGCCGCGGTAAAACGCGATTTTCTGGCCGCAAATTGTCCTTCCCAAGGGCTTGCCATCGATTTCATCGGGCATACAGGCGACATACCAAGTATTTTTAGGGAACATAGTTGCCTCGCAAAAAGTAGAAACGACCGGACTAGCCATGCAACCGCAGTCATCCGAAACATTCATTCGTTGCGCACTGCCCGCGGCGTTGCGGCGCCATTTGCCTCAACCAACATTCAGTGCACTGAATCTGAGGTTATTTTTACCCTTGCGAGGATATATATCTACTAGGGTTTTCCCTAGATTTCGGCCTCATTGGTATCGGCTTCGCGGGCGACAGCCGGCCCGCTCTTGAGACGGGACAATGGCGCGCGGCTTTGAAAGTTGTTGATATGCACCAATTTTTGCAGCAAGGCCATGAAGGTCGCTTCTTCTTCCTGGGTAAAACCTTCGAACAATCGATCATGCAGGCGGGTAATGCCCGCGCCCGTGCGCTGCAACAGCGCTTTTCCGGCATCCGTCAGGTAAAGAGCCCGCTGGCGGCGATTATTGGGGTCGATATGGCGAACAAGCAGCTTTTTTTCTTCGAGCCGGATCGCCACGCTGGCGGCCGTCGACGTATCCATGGCAACCAGCCCGGCCAACGAAACCTGGTCGATTCCCGGATGCTCGATGAGAATGCGCAGGATGGCGTACTGGATGTGTGTGTCGAACTGGCGAAGTTCGTCGTGGAAAATCGATGCGGAAATTTGCTGCGCCCGGCGCAACAAGTGCCCAGGCTGAATATAAAGATCGGTGAGCGACTCATCCGACGCTTGCTTCGTCATTGTTTGCCTCGCAGGTATATCGACTTCTTTGGGTCAATTCTAGCAACGATTGCGCGGCCATGACCAAAGGAAAGCCCGATAAACGGCTGCCGACGCCCTCAGCCCAGGCGGGTTCGACGAAAAATCTGCGGGGGCTCGCCGGTGTTATCGACAAAAAAGCGGCTGAAATTGGAAGGATCCTTGAACCCCAGGTAGTAGGCAATCTCGCTGACGGTCAGACTGGAGTACAGCAACAGTCGCTGCGCCTCCAGAACCATTCTGCGATGCGCGATCTTCAGGGGCGACTCTCCCGCCACCTCGCGGCATGCACGGTGCAGAGTTCTTTCGGTAACCGCCATCATGCCCGCGTAACTGGCAATGGGGAGCTGCTCGCGGTAGTGCTGCTCGAGCAACTCACGAAAATCGGCGTACAGCTGGCTCCGGCGCTTGGTTTCGGAACCCGGGGTCGGCTCTTCGCGCGCATATCGGGAAAGCAGGCCCAAAATAGCCAGGAGATTGGCCGAAAGAATGGCGCCCCGGCCTCGCCGCGCCGACGACAGGTTATCGCCTATGGTTTTCAATGCCGTCTCGATATGCGCCAGATCGCGGCCCGCTTCGTGCAGCGCGTGCACCATGGGATGCATCAGCATTTCCGGCAATTGCGGTTCGCCTGAAAAACGGGCCAGCTCATGGATATAGCTGTCGGAAACCGTCAGGATCTGGCCCGTCGCCCCGGGGTCGTAGCGAAAGCTGTGCACCACCAGAGGCGGCACCAGCACAATGGACGGCGCTTCGAACATGTCCTCCGACAAGTCGAAATTGAAATGCCCGCGCCCAGCCTGCAACACGACCATCTGGAACAGATCGCGATGGCGATGGGGGAATAGTTCCCAGTTGTACTTGCGGACGCGCGTCGAAATTTTCTCGACGTGCAGAAAACGCAAATCGCCGCCCGGAAGGCGGTCGTCGTAATGAATGAACGGCGGACCGTCGGCAGTGCCTCCCGCCAGGGGTGCGCTGCCGTTGCGGCTGCCTTGTGTCGATGCACCCACTGATGCGATACAGGGCAGCGGCTACAGCGCGGCTACGGATGCCGCCCCGATAACCCGCTCTACCGCGGCGGCGGCCTCCAGCGCCTGCGCCTCGTGGAAGCGCCGGCCCACAATCTGTATGCCGTTCGGCAAGGCCACGCTGGGAATGCCCATCAGGTTCACCCATGGGATATTGCGCATCTGGTCGAACAGATGCAGAGTTTGGTCTTTGTCGAGCAGATGGTCGAACGCGAGCGATGGCGTAGGCATGCCCGCTACAGGACAAAGCACCAATGGATACTCCTCCATCCACAACGCCGCTTCGCGAACGATTTTGCGGCGCTCTTCGAAAGCCTGGATGAGGCGTCGG
>JBEBXF010000270.1:0-4904 GCA_040391725.1 Eoetvoesiella caeni
CGTTGATTTCCATGATTAGTGCGCCGCAAAAATTCGCCAAGCCCAATAATAATCACCCTATACGCGCCTGAAGGCCGGGATGAAACGCCACGAAACAAGAAAGCTTCCACGGTAATGGCGCGTTACGTTTCTCCACCAAACGAGCAAAACCATTTAGACTACATGCTCGCGTTTTCGCCCCGCCGCATATCCACTATTCCCCATGAATTCACGCCCGCCAATACCTGGCCATTTTTCATGAACGCCCTTCTGACTCGCTGCCTCGCCCTGTTTTTCATATTCCTGACAGCAGGCTGTACGGTAACGACACCTAAAGGCGCCGATGCAGATGCCCGCTCCGCGCCCGCGCTGAGCATCACGCTTTTGCACATCAACGACCATCACTCGCACCTCGATCCGGAAACCCTGCCGCTGCAGCTTGAAACCGCTCCGGGCACGCGGGAACGCATCCTCGTCTCCATGGGAGGTTTTGCACGCATGGCCACGGCCATGAAGGAACTGGCCGCAACTGCGCCCAACCCCATCAAGATCCATGCGGGCGACGCGGTTACCGGCGACCTGTACTACAACCTCACGCAGGGCAAAGCCGACGCCGACCTCATGAACGTTGTCTGCTTCGATACTTTCACGCTGGGCAACCATGAGTTCGACAACGGCGACGCCGGGCTCAAGGTGTTCCTCGATTACCTGCGCCAAGACATCTGCAAGACCCTGGTACTGAGCGCCAATACGCATTTCGGCCCCGATTCGGCGCTGAATCCCGCCCGGGCCCCTGGCATGGTTCAACCCTATGCGATCCTGGAGCGCAGCGGCTGCGTGGCGGAGCGGCCCCGCCTTGGGGCGGCCCGACAGCAAAAAATCGGCCTGATCGGCATTACAGTGGCGGACAAGACGAAAAACTCGTCGCGCCCGGACGCCGACACGACGTTCGGCGACGAAACGGCAACGGCCCAGGCCGAAATCGACCGTCTGGCCGCCATGGGAATCGATCACATCATCCTGCAAACGCATCAAGGCTATAAGGCGGACGAGGCCATGGCCCGCAAATTGCGAGGCGTGGACGTCATCGTCGGCGGCGACTCCCACACACTGCTGGGGCCGGCATCGATGAAGCAATACGGGCTGACGCCAAGAGGCCCATACCCCACCATGGCAACGAGCGCCGATGGAAAGCCCGTCTGCATCGTGCAGGCCAGCCAATACGCCTACGTCCTGGGCGAGCTGCGCGTCGACTTCGACTCGCAAGGCAATGTCCTGAAATGCTCCGGCAACCCCCATGTACTCATCGGCAACACCTACGCGCGCGCCGACGCATCGCGGGGTGCACTGACACCCAAAGAGATCGAATCCATCCGCGCCGATATTGCGCGGTCGCACGACTTGTTGCGCCCCACTCTCGAAGACCCAAAAGCGCTGGCCGTGCTGGCGCCATACAAGGCGCGCAAAGAAGCCTTCGGGTCATCGGTGGTCGCCACGGCGGCAAACGTGCTGTGCCTGCGCCGGGTTCCGGGCGCGGGCAAAAACCGCTACCACTCCACGCTGGGCGATCAGTGCAATCGGGATCCTCACGTGCAAAAGCATGGCGGCGACATCCAGCAACTGGTCGCCGAAGCGTTTTTGCGGCAAGGGCAAAAATACTTCAACGCCGACCTGTCCATCCAGAACGGCGGAGGCGTGCGCACCGACATCCAGAAGGGGCCCGTAACGGTCAAGGACATCTATACCGTTCTACCCTTCAAGAACACGCTGGTACAGCTCAAGGCGACCGGCGCCGAAATCAAGGCGGCGCTGGAAGACGCTCTGGACGCGGCGCTGGGACCCACCGGCAGCACAGGCGCCTATCCCTACTCGGCCGGCCTGCGCTGGACGGTCAAGGCGAACCAGCCCAAGGGATCGCGCCTGGCCAATCTGGAAATACGGGGCAAGGACGGCCAATACCGGCCTTTCGACCTGCACAAGACCTGGAATGTCGCCACCATTTCGTTCCTGGCCGACGGCCATGACCATTACACGGCATTCAAGGCCATTACCGGTTCGCGGCGGGTCGACGTGGGCCTCGACTACGCCCAAACCTTGCTGGACTACCTGGCCGATCTGCCGGGCTCGCAGAAAATCCTGCGCAGGCCGCCCACCCGCGGCTACAGCACGCAGCAATTCATCGAGTAGGCGCGGATATGCGTCCAAGATGCATAAGGCTCAAGCCGCCCTTTTGACGGCGTCCATGAAGGCGTGGATTTTTTCCGGCGACTTGATGCCGCCCGTAACCTCCACGCCGCTGCTCACGTCCACGGCGTAAGGCTGGATTTCCTGGATGGAACGGCCCACGCTGTCGGCGGTAAGCCCCCCGGCCAGCACCATGGGGCAGCTTTCGGGCTCTTGCGCAATGGCATGCAGCAGGCCGGTATCGAGCTTCAGGCCGCTGCCCCCGTAGCCCGAGCTGTAGCTGTCGAACAGCCATCCCGCCGCGCCGGAAAATTGCCGGCAGGCGGCCAATACTGCCTGCGGCGTCTCCAGCCCCGGCCCGCCCACGCGAAAGGCTTTCCAGTAGGGATGGCTGAACTGCGCGCAATACTCGGGGGTTTCGTCGCCATGGAATTGCAGCACGTCGGGCTTTACCTGTTCGATGACGGCGCGGACTTCGCCGGGCGACGCATTGACGAACAAGGCCACCGCGCTGACCAGCGTCGGCACGCCTGCACGCAGGCCGCGCGCCTGATCCAGCGAGACGAAGCGCGAGCTTTTGGGGTAAAAGACAAAGCCTATCGCATCAGCGCCGGCCTGCACCGCGCAATGTATGTCGCCGGCCCGCGTCAGCCCGCAAATTTTTACTCGTGTACGTCCCTGCACCATGAAGCCCTTATTTCAGAATCAAGCCCATTTTACCGATTAACGCCGCCCCGGGAGCCTGGGCGGCTCTACCGCCTACGCTCCTGCCACCCAACCAAGATGCGTGAAGCAAGCCTCGAGCGGATCAGAGCCGGGCAAGCCAAAGACGGGGGCATACTCCACGGCCGCCAGGTACAAGCCATGAGGCGCGAATGTGGGGGCGGCCAGACGCCGGTCGCGCTGGGCCAGCAAGGCGTCGATCCAGGAAGGATCCTGGCGGCCCTGGCCTATGTACAGCAAGGCGCCCATGATGTTGCGGATCATGTGGTGCAGGAAAGCATTGGCCTTGAACGTAAAAAAGAAATACTCGCCCCGCCGCGCAATGCTTAGCGCCTGCATCGTCCTGACGGGACTGGCGGCCTGGCACTGCGACGAACGAAAACTGCTGAAATCGTGTTCGCCGACAAGTCTGGCGCCCGCCTGCTGCATCGGGGCAAGCTCGAGGTCGTGGTAAACCCAGCCCACGCGCCGATCCACCAGCGGCGAACGCACCCGGGCATTGCGCACCACGTACACATAGCTGCGGGACAACGCCGAGAAACGCGCATGAAAGTCGTCGGAAACGGATCGCGTCCATTGCACCGAAACGCTGTCGGGCAACAACGCGTTCAGGCCCCGCACCCAGGACTCGGGCCGGCGCAGCGCGGTGGTGTCGATATGCACCACCTGGCCCAGTGCATGCACGCCGGTGTCGGTGCGTCCCGCGCAAATCGTTGAGACAGGCTGCGCCACGAAGCGGCCCAAAGCCGCTTCCAGGGTGTCTTGCACTGAAATTCCGTGGGGCTGGGTCTGCCAGCCCTGCCAGGCCGAGCCATCGTAAGCGACCCCCAAAGCCACTCGCGGCATGGCGGTCAGCTCTTGATGGATGGCGGCTCGGGCTGTTCGCTCAGATCCAGGTTGATTTTTTCGAGCTGTTCCTTGACCATGGCCTCGGTAATGGGCGCCCCGCGATCGTCATCGTCGCGCGCGGCATTGGCCCTGCGCAAAACCCAGGCGATGATCAGCACCACCAATGCCAGCAAGGCGGTTACCACGCCCAGCAAATGTTCTTGAAACCACGACACAGATCGACCTGCCTTGTTTGTTGCGTTTTTAACGGTATTGCTTTGCGGCGCCTGCGCGGCATTGGCGGCCGCACCCGCCCCGGCGGCCGAGGAGCCGGCTGCGGAAGCGCCGGACGCCGCGGCCGATTGCCCGCCACCGCCCGATGAAGCCGGAGCGGCAGCCGAACCCGCGGGCGCCGCGCCGCCTTCGGGCTTGCCGGACGAGGGGGAGCCGGCGCTGTCGGAGGCGCCGCCGGCCGCGTCGCTGACGGTTTGCCCGATACCCGCCGCGCCGTCGAGGACGGCGTTCTTGGCGGCCTCGCCCTGGGACTGCAAGGCTAGATTAAGGTTCTTGACGTTTTGCTCCAGCTGCGACACGCGGCCTTGCGCGTCCTCGAGATTCTTGCCGGCGGCGGCACGCTCGTCGGCGGCTTTATCCGAGGACGAGGAGCCGGACAGCACGACTTTGTCGCCGGCCTGGCCCGCGGACGAGCCGGACTCAGTTGACGATGCAGCGGAAACCCGACCCCGGGAAGCCGAGCCGCCCTCCACCGCGTGGCCCTTGCGGGCCGCGAGGCCCTGGCGATAGGCATCGAATTCCTGGGCCTGGCGTTCGAACAGCCGGCGCGCTTCTTTGTCGGAGATGGCCGTCAATTCGGCCGAGCCGGGCATTTGAAGCGTGGCCCCCGCCTTGACCAGATTGATATTTCCATGGATGAAGGCCTGGGGATTGGCCTTTTGCAAGGCGATCATCATTTGGTAGACGCTGACACCCGGCACGGCATGGCGGCGCGAAATCGAAAACAGAGTATCGCCACGACGAACGCGTATGGCCTGGGATGCCGACTGGGCCATGCCCGCCTGTCCCGGACCGGCATTGCCGCTGCCGGCCGCGGATGAAACAGGTGCACCCACCCTTGCCGGCGCCAATACGCTTACCTGATACTGCTGCCGCCCGCTGGCCGTTTGCACTTC
>JBEBXF010000271.1:0-4902 GCA_040391725.1 Eoetvoesiella caeni
CGATTTTCGGCGCGAGCGGAGGCGGATCCGACAGCACATCGTTTTCAAGATAGATGGAAAGGTCGACAAAGCGTCGCATGGCGATTCCTTGGTATATGCAGTGTATCGATGGCCTTCAGATTGCGGCCTTGGGCGATTGCACGATGCGTTGCTCGATGACGCCGAACAGGGGTTGACCATCGGGCGCCTTGGCCTGCATGCGCACGGTGTCGCCGAAATGCATGAAGGGCGTTGTGGAGGCTCCTTTGTCGATGAGCTCGATGGCGCGCCGTTCGGCGATGCAGGCCGATCCGGCGCTGCGGTCCGCATTGGAAACCGTGCCGGAGCCCACGATGGTTCCGGCGCTGAGCTTGCGCGTGAGCGACGCGTGGGCAATCAGTTGATGGAAGCCGAAGTTCATTTCCTGCCCATGGGGATGGCCGAACCACTGGCCGTTGTAGTCGATGTGCAGCGGCAGCTTGACGCGGCCGTCGTCCCAGGCTGCGCCGATCTCGTCGGGCGTGATGGCTACCGGCGCGAAGCTGGACGAAGGCTTGGCGTGCAGGAAGCCGAAGCCCGCCCGCAGTTCGCGGGGTCCAAAGCCGCGCAGGCTGACGTCGTTGATCTGAACCAGCAGCTTGACGTGGCCAAGCGCATGGTCGGCCGGACAGCCCAGGGGCACGTCGTCGACGATGACGCCGTATTCGCCTTCGAAGTCGATGCCGTGCGCTTCGTCGGGCAGGGGGATGTCGTCGTTCGCGCCCAGGAAGTCGTCGGAAGCGCCCTGGTACATGAGCGGGATGGTGTCCATGTCGGGAATGGGCGGCGTGTTGAAGGCTTTTTCCATCAACCGGCCGTGATTCAAAAAGGACGAGGCGTCGCACCATTGGGGAGCGCGCGGCAGGGGGGCGGCGGCCAGTCGGGGGTCGAAAGGCCGGGCATTGGAAGCGCTGCCGGCATTGAGCTGCTCGTACAGGGCCTGCAGCGCGGGCTCGACGGTGCTCCAGTCTTCCAGCGCGGCCAGCAGATTGGGGGCGATGTGTTCGGCCGGCGCGTAGCGGGCCAGATCGCGCGACACCACGACCAGTGTTCCATCTTTGTGATCGCTTTTCAGGGTAGCGAGTTTCATTCGGGTTTGTCTCCTTGTGGCGGAGCGGGTTTTTCGCTCCAGTGGATCATTGGCAGGCCCGCCACCGGCGAGCGGAAACTGGGCAGCGTGCTGCCGCGCAGGCTGCCCAGGTAGACGGTTTTCCGGTCGGCGCCGCCGAAGGTGATGCTGGCCATCCAGGGCGCCAGGGTTCCGTGGAAGGGAGCCAGGATATCACGCGTCAACGTGCCCTTTTAGACATGGCGCAGCAACGTGGATGCGGCGCCCGGCGTGCTGTCGTCAAGCAAAGTCAGCAGATCGCCTTCCGGCGTGATGGCGATGAGCTCATCGCTGAAGATCAGGGTTATCCATAGGTTGCCGAACTCGTCGAAGGCGAAGCCGTCCGGAAAGCCGCGCAGGCGACTGGGGCCGTAGGTTTCGCGCCCGCTCAAGGAACCGTCCTCTGCGACGCGCAGCCGCGAGATTCTTTGTCCTGTGCTTTCAACCACGTAAAGCCATTCTTCGCGGGCGTCGAAGCGGATTTCGTTGGTGCCGCAGAATCCATCGGCCGCAATGCGGATGCCATGCTGGTCGATGACGGCGATATAGCCGTCGCAGGCTTTGGTAATGAGCTGGCGCGTCCAGGGCTGCTCGCGGGTGGTTACCGTGAGCCATAGACGCCCCTTGCTGTCGCGCAGCACGAAATTGACCTTGCCCAGCGGCTGGCCGTCGATGTGGTCGTGCAGCGTGCGCAGCGTACCGTCCCGGCCCATGATTTCCAGGGCGTCGCGGCCCCAGTTGGCAATGAGGATGTCGCCGTTCGCCGCGAACGCCAGCCCGTTGGGCAAGGAACCTTGCGCCTGCACGTAGCGCTCCGCGAAGGAGTCCGCGTTGCCTGCCGCGCCGGATGACCGACGCTCGGCGATCAAGGTTTGCGTGCCGTTGGTGGCAAGACGCATGACGCCGCCGCGCGCATCGGCGGCCCATAAGGTTCCATCGGCTTCGGCCAGCACGCATTCGGGGCGCTGGAGGTCGCGGCCCACATGGCGTATGGCGGCCCGATCCACCTGCCAGCCCAGCAGGGGGTTGGCGGATGAAGGGCGCGGCGGCTTGATATGCATGGTCTCCTGAACTCGTCTTGCCCGTAGGCGGGCAGGTTTTTGCTTATGCCGGCATGGTAAGGGCCGGCTGTTTTTCGCGGAAATCGTTTTTCGCGATAGGTGGTATTGGCAATCTGATTCGGCGCGGCCGCGCCGCGGGCATGCCTTATCATCCGGGGTTGGAGTCTTTGTTATTTGCCTCGATCGGAGAATACCGGGCCATGCGCTATCAACGTATCGATCTGAACCTGCTGATTGCTTTGGACGTGCTGCTTGCCGAGCAGAACGTGACGCGCGCGGCGGAACGGCTGTTCATGACGCAATCGGCCATGAGCGGCGTGCTGGGAAGGCTGCGCGATTATTTCGAGGATCCGCTCTTGACCCAGGTGGGCCGGGCCATGCGCCTGACTCCGCTGGCCGAGAGTTTGGTCGAGCCTGTGCGGGACATCATCTTGCGCATCGATTCCACGATCTCCTCGCGCCCCGATTTCGAACCCTCCCAGGCGCAAAGGCATTTCGTCATCATTGCTTCGGACTATGTTTCCCGTGTGCTGCTGGCCGATGTGCTGCGCCGGGTCAGCCGTGTCGCGCCGGGCCTGACCTTCGAACTACGCCCCAGCTCTCCGCAAATGGCGCAGGAACTGGAGCAGGGCCTGGCCGATTTTCTGGTGACCCCGGCGCATCTGGTAAGCGCCGACCATCCCCAGGCCGTATTGTTCGACGACACTTATAAGATCGTCGCCTGTGCCCAAAACCCGCTGTGTGAGCGGGGCATCGGTTTCGAAGACTATATTGCCTCGGGCCATGTCGTCTACCATTACGAAAAGGGCGGCAACCCCTGGTTCGAGCAATGGTATGCCAATCAGCACGACCGCACACGCCGTATCGAGGTCGTGACCCACGACTTCAACCTGATTTCCCGATTCGTCATCGGCACCAACCGCCTGGCCACCGTCCAGACCCGCCTGGCCAGCCAGTTCGAGCAATCCATGCCCGTCCGCCTGTTCCCGCTTCCCATGGAAGCGCCCAGGCTGGTCGAGGTCCTCCAGTGGCACCGCTATCGCGACGACGACCCCGGCTGCGCTTGGCTGAGGCTGCAAATCCTGGAAGCCGCCCAGGCGCTGCCCGCTATTCCGGCGGGCTGAGGCGGTGTCGGTGTTTGTGACGAGATAGGGCCGGTGCCGTTCCCATTGGAAGAGACGGAACTGATGTTGTGGAGGTGGGGAATACCAGGCATCACGATAATCGATTTACCGAAATCGGCGTGCAGCATTTAGGATGATCCGGCGGCAAACAATTAAAACGCCGGGAGACAATAATGAAACAGTTGAGCGCAATGCTTGGCGGTCTGGTTCTGACGATGCTTATGCATGGGGCAGCGTCCGCGCAGACCAAAATCACCCTTGGGCATACCGGAGTGGCCGATTACCTGGCGTCGATGGTGGCTCAGGAGCAGGGCTTTTTCAAAAAGCGCGGGCTGGATGTGACGTTTCAGCAAGTGGCGGGAGGCGCGCTGGTTCCGGGGTTGCAGGGCGGATCTTTGCAGATCGCCACGTTGCCGCCCACGAATATGCTGATGGCGGTCGACGGCGGGCTGGACTTGGTTGTCATTGCGGGTACAAGCGCAACGACGAAGAGCGATCGGAGCATGGGCCTGCTTGCCGGCGCTGCTTCCGGCATTTCCGGCCCGAAAGGGCTTGTTGGCAAGAGCGTCGGCGTGCCGTCGATTGGCGGCTCTTTATATGTCCTGGCTCGAAAATGGATTTCGGATCAAGGCGTCGACGTTCACAAGGTCAAGTTCGTGGAGGTCAATTTTCCACAAACCGGCGATTTACTACGTAGCGGGACGATAGACGCGGGCGTCAGCGCCGATCCGTTTTTGCAACGCATCGTGAAGAGCGGCACAGGATCCGTGCTTGCCTATTTTGCGGCCAGCCTGCCCGAGGATACCAGTGGAGTTTTTTACGGCACGACTCGTAAGTGGGCTGATGCCAACCCCAAGGCGTTGCGGGCGTTCAAAGAGGCCATCGAGGAGGGTGTCCAGTTTGTAAAGGCCAATCCCGATGCTGCGCGGGCGGATCTGGCCAAATACCTTAAATTGCCTGCTCCGGTGCTTGCCGCGATTCCGACTCCACGTTTGAAAGCGGAAGTCACGCCGCCGCAACTCCAGTTCTGGATAGATACGCTGTACGACATGCGGATGATAAACAAGAAGCCGGATGCCGCTTCGCTCATCAAATAGGCATGGCTGATGGCTGATGATAGAAGGATGGAAGTATGAGTAAATTGACGCTTGAGCAGGCCAACAAGATCATCAACGCAGCGCTTGGCGACGCCAGGGCCAAGGCCTATAAACCTATGGCTGTCGTGGTGCTGGACGACTCCGGCAACGTCAAGGCCGTGCAGCGCGAGGACGGAGCCACCATGTTCCGCGTCGATATCGCTACGGGCAAGGCCTGGGGCAGCGTGGCCATGAGCGTCTCCAGCCGTGTTTTGAGCCAGCGGGCCGCCGACAACCCCAATTTCTTCGGAGCCCTGGCTTCGACGGGGCAGGGCAAATTTATTCCTCAGCCCGGGGCCGTGCTGATCAAGGATGAGAATGGTGGCATTCTGGGCGCCGTGGGCGCCAGCGGCGGAACCGGTGACGAGGACGAGGAACTCTGCATGCAGGGTGTTATTGCCGCAGGGCTGAAATGCGGCTAGTGCCCGGTTTGATTGGTTTGTCTACTTATGCTC
>JBEBXF010000272.1:0-4901 GCA_040391725.1 Eoetvoesiella caeni
CGGGCCAGGCCAGGACACCCTCTGCGCCGGAACAGGTTCAGGCGCAGGGCCAGGCGCAAACCCAGGCCCAAGAACAAACTCAAGAACAAGCCCGGGCGCAAGAAAAGACCCAGGCGCCGGCTCAGGCTCGGCAAGCCGAACCCACGCCAGGGCAAGGCGCCGCGCCGCGCTCGGGCGGGCCGGCGGCCAGCGCGCCGCTGGCAGGTTCGCCGCGCCGCGATCAGGCCGCCGTTGCCGTCGGCAAGCCCGCTATGCCGCAGGCCCTGGAAGCCGCCGGCACCGTTGCTCCGTCGCGGCCCATGGTGCAAACTGAGGTCGAAAAGCCGGCCTCCCGGCAAGAGCCGGCCGCGCAAGCGCCCGCATCCGCGCCTGCGGAGCGCGATCCCACGAGTCGGCCTCCAGCTCCGCCTCCGCCTGAATCGGCTCCCGATGCGGACTGGACCTCCCAGGCCGGCGACGTGCCCGCCTGGGAAGACATTCCCATCGACGAATCGGCCGGGCAATTCGAACCCTACGACGAGCGCCAGTCGTTCACGGCCGATGGCGACGACGAAGCTTTCGAATCCATGTCGACGGCTGTCGAGAACATCCCCATGCCGGCCTTCGAGCCGGCCGGTAAAAAGCCGAAATCCCCGCGTTTGCGCGACATGACGGCCACGACCTGGCCCGCGCTGGCCGCGCAACTGCCGCTTACCGGGCTGGCTGCCGAGCTGGCGCGCCAAAGCGAATGGCTGGGCGTCAACGGGGATGAAATCAATTTGCGCGTGGCAATCCGCACACTGGCCGAAAGCGCGGGACAGGCGCGGTTGTGTACACTGCTGTCCGAATATTTCGGCGCGGTGGTGCGCCTCAACGTGGAATATGGCGCGACGGGAGACGACACGGCGCATGCTGTGGCCCAGGCCGAGCAGGCCAGGCGCCAGCACGAGGCCGAGCAGGCCGTGCAGGTCGATCCCTTCGTGCAAACCTTGATCAGCGACTTCGGCGCTGTGGTCGTGCCGGGTTCGGTGCGGCCGGCGCCCGTCGATAAAGCGGCCTAGGCCCGATTTTTATTATTGGAAAATTCATCATGATGAAAGGTCAGATTGCGGGTTTGATGCGGCAAGCGCAGCAAATGCAGGAAAACATGAAAAAGGCGCAGGATGCGCTGGCTGAGATTGTCGTCGAAGGCGCTTCGGGCGGCGGCCTGGTCAAGGTTTCCATGACCTGCCGCCACGACGTCAAGCGCGTCGCCATCGATCCCAGCCTGCTGGCCGACGACAAGGACATGCTCGAAGACCTGGTTGCGGCGGCGTTCAACGATGCCCTGCGCAAGGCCGAAGCCACGTCCCAGGAAAAAATGTCCGCGGTCACCGCCGGGCTGCCCCTGCCTCCGGGAATGAAGCTGCCGTTCTAGGGCCTGTCTGAATGGAAGCGCCCCTGCCCGAACCCGAGCCCCTCAAAGTCCTGATCGACGCGTTGCGCCGGCTGCCGGGGGTGGGCGTGCGGTCGGCGCGCCGCATGGCCTACCATTTGCTGCAGCACGATCTGGCGGGCGCCGACAGGCTGTCGCGCGCGCTGGCCGATGCGGTCAGCAACCTGGGGCATTGCCGGCGCTGCAACAGCTTTACCGAAGGCGAGCTGTGCGCCACATGCTCCAACCCCAAGCGCGATCCTTCCATCCTGTGCGTGGTCGAAACGCCGTCCGACCAGAACATGATCGAAGCCAGCCATGGCTATAAAGGCCTGTACTACGTGCTGATGGGACACTTGGCGCCGCTCGAGGGCGTGGGGCCGGTCGAGCTGCAGTTCGACCGCCTGCTGCAGCGCGCCGGCGATGGCCTGGTCAAGGAAGTCATCCTGGCCACCAACTTTACCGCCGAAGGCGAAACCACGGCGCATTATCTGGCCGAACTGCTGCGCTCGCGCGGCTTGTCGGTGTCGCGGCTGGCCCGCGGCGTGCCCGCGGGCAGTGAACTCGAGTACGTGGACGCGGGCACCATAGCCTGGGCGCTCATGGAAAGGCGCTCCACCTGATCATTGAGTTGTGCCCGCCATACGGCCTTGCCGTCATGCGGGCCGCCCTCCGGCGGCACAGGCTTTCTCCCGCAAGTGTTTCCTCAGGCCTTCACGAGGCTCAAGCCTTTGAACCGGCGCTTTTCACCAGTGCGTCCAGCTTTACCGAATCGGCCACGAACACCCGTATGCCTTCGGCCAGCTTCTCGGTGGCCATCGCGTCGTCATTCAGGTTGAAGCGGAATGCCGCTTCGCCGCTTTCCAGTTGACGGGGCGGATGCCGCAGGGCCTCCTGGGCATCGAGCTGGCGGCTCAAGGGCTCGTGGCTGGCGGCCAATTGGCCCAGCAGCTCGGGGCTGATGGTAAGCAGGTCGCAGCCGGCCAGGGCCTGGATCTGGCCGATGTTGCGGAAGCTGGCTCCCATGACCTCGGTGGCGATGCCGTAGGCTTTGTAGTAGTCGTAGATGCTTCGAACCGATTTCACGCCGGGGTCGTTCGCGCCCGCATTGGCGGCCTCGTCCCATTGGCTGCCCTGCGATTTTTTGTGCCAGTCGTAGATGCGCCCCACAAAAGGCGAAATGAGCTGCACCTTGGCCTGGGCGCAGGCCACGGCTTGCGCCAGGGAGAACAGCAGGGTGAGATTGCAGGCGATGCCTTCGCTTTGCAGCGCCCTGGCGGCCTGTATGCCTTCCCAGGTAGAGGCGATTTTGATCAGCACGCGCTCGCGGCCTATGCCTTGCGCGTCGTACAGGGCGATGATCTGCCGCGCCCTGGCGATGGTGGCCGGCGTGTCGAACGACAGGCGCGCATCGACTTCGGTGGAGACCCGCCCCGGCACAATGGCCAGGATTTCCTTGCCGAAGGCGACGAGCAGGCGGTCGACGGTTTCAGCCAGCGAGGCGCCCGGATGGTCGGCCAGGACACGGTCGAGCAGCGGCCGGTACACCTCTTTTTGCACAGCCTTGAGAATCAGCGAGGGATTGGTGGTGGCGTCGGTGGGCCGATGCTCGCGCATGGTTTCGAAATCGCCCGTATCGGCGACGACCGTCGTGTATTGGCGCAGGGTATCGAGTTGGTTTTGCATGACGTGACTTCGCTTTGGGTAAGGGTGTTGCGGCAAGCGCCTATGGTAAAGGATTGCCGGCGGGAAGGGGAGGCAGCCCCCTGAAGCCGCGCGCCCTGGCGTCGGGCCTGCTTTTGCGGTGTGAATACCCGTGCCGGGCCTTGATTGGCGCAGTTGCCGGGGAAAATGGCCGTCTCAAGGTATAATCGGAGGGTTTGATCATTGACTTTATAACCGGGGTTTACTGTGCTGCCGTCACTTTTTCCTGAGGAGACCAAGTCGTCTCCTTCTGCAATTCTAGCCTTGGCAGACGGTACTATCTTCAAGGGTGTCTCTATCGGCGCCGATGGATATACCGTCGCCGAAGTTGTGTTCAATACCGCCATGACTGGCTATCAGGAAATCCTGACAGACCCCAGCTACAACGGCCAGATCGTTACGCTTACCTACCCGCACATCGGCAACACCGGGGTCAATCCCGAAGACGTCGAGTCCTCCCGCGTGCACGCCGCCGGCCTGGTGGTGCGCGATTGCTCGTTGCGTGTTTCCAGCTTCCGCGCCACGCAGTCCTTGCCCGACTATCTCAAATCGCAGGGTGTCGTGGCCATCGCCGGCGTCGACACGCGCAAGCTTACGCGCATATTGCGCGAGGGCGGCGCCCAGGGCGCCTGCATTCTGGTGGGCGACGACGCCGAGCGCGCCGTGGCGCTGGCCAAGGGTTTTCCGGGCATGTCCGGGCAGGATCTGGCCAAGGTGGTTTCCATCAAGGACGTCCAGCCCTGGACCGAAGGCACCTGGAAGCTGGGGCAGGGCTATACCCAGCCCGGCGGAAGTGATTTCCATGTCGTGGCCTACGACTTCGGCATCAAAAGCAATATTCTGCGGCTTATCGCCGACCGGGGGTGCCGCATTACCCTGGTGCCGGCTCAAACGCCCGTCGCCGACGTCCTGGCCCTCAAGCCCGACGGCATCTTCCTTTCCAACGGCCCCGGCGACCCCGAGCCTTGCGACTACGCCATTGAAACGGCCCGCACCGCCATCGGCAATAAGATTCCTCTGTTCGGCATCTGCCTGGGGCAGCAAATCATGGGCCTGGCCCTGGGCGGCCAGACCCTCAAGATGAAAGCCGGCCACCATGGCGCCAATCATCCAGTGCAAGATCTGGATACCGGCCGGGTGTTCATCACCAGCCAGAACCACGGCTTTACCGTCGATGCCAAGTCCTTGCCCGCCAATGCCCGCACCACGCACGTCTCGCTGTTCGACGGCACGCTGCAGGGCTTCGAGCTTACCGACGCGCCGGCTTTCTGCTTTCAGGGCCACCCCGAGGCCAGCCCCGGCCCCCACGACATCGTTGGGCTATTCGACAAATTCATCAGCCTCATGGCCGGACAGAAATAATTCAGCACTATGCCAAAGCGTACCGACATAAAAAGCATACTCATCATTGGCGCAGGCCCCATCGTCATCGGGCAGGCTTGCGAATTCGATTACTCCGGAGCTCAGGCCTGCAAGGCCCTGAAGGCCGAGGGATTCCGCACCATCCTGGTCAACAGCAACCCCGCGACCATCATGACCGACCCCGAGACGGCCGACGTCACCTACATCGAGCCCATCACCTGGGAAGCCGTCGAAAAAATCATCGAGCGCGAAAAGCCCGATGCCTTGCTGCCCACCATGGGCGGCCAGACCGCGTTGAACTGCGCCCTCGATCTGGTGCACAACGGCGTGCTCGAAAAGCATGGCGTCGAGCTGATCGGCGCCAACGAACATGCTATCGAAAAGGCTGAAGACCGCCAGAAGTTCAAGCAGGCCATGACCGATATCGGCCTGGAATCGGCCA
>JBEBXF010000273.1:0-4892 GCA_040391725.1 Eoetvoesiella caeni
CAGCGTTCCCGGCGCCGATCCTGATACCGGATCAATGCGGCTTCGACATCGGCTTGCGCACTGGCCAGTTCCTCGGCCAGCACGATGGCATCCTCGACGGCAATGCCGGCGCCTGAAGCAAGATGCGGCGTCGTAGCATGAACGGCATCACCCATCAGCACTACCCGCCCTGAATGCCAGGGCGACAACATGAGCATGCTTTCCAGGGGACGGTAAATAATGCGGGACTGGGCGGAAATACCGTCCCGGATATCCCCGACCACGCCGCTGAACTCCGCCAATTCCTCGGCAAGCAGGCCCGCCCAGCGCTCGGGCTCGATAAAGTCGTTGGCAGCCCGCTTGTCCAGAAAGAACAAATACATTTCTTCCTGGGAGACCGGGTTCACCCCGGCCTTGGTGTGATGCCCCATGAACATGATGGGCTTTACCACTTCCGCAGGCCTGGGCACGACCGCGCGCCATGCCCCCTGGCCCGTGAATTTCGGCTTTGGCGCGTCGGGGAACATGACTGTTCGTACCTTCGAGTGCAGACCATCCGCACCGATCACGAGATCGTAATCGCCAAGACTGCCGTCGGTAAAAACAACATGCGCCTTGTCGGCGGACTGCTCTATGGACGTGAACGTCGCACCGAGCCGAACCGATACGCCGGCAGCCAGAGTCGCCTTGGACATTATTCGCGCAAGCACGGGGCGCATGATGCCGCCGCCACCGGGAATATCGGGTCCGGCTATGCGCGGCGTAGGTATCTCGCCGATCACCTGGCCATTGGCCAATGCAATCGAACAACCATCCGCGCAATAGCCCGACCGCATGATCTGATCCACGACACCGACGGCCTTGAATGCCCGCAAGGTAGGGCCGCTAATCGTTATCCCGGCGCCGTAGACCTGCCAGTCCTTGTCCTGCTCGACCAGGTCGACCTCCATGCCGGCCTTGCGAAGCTGAATGGCGACGCTCATTCCGCCGATTCCGCCGCCTACGACCAATACCTTCCTGACTGCTGCCATTTTCATTGTCTCCTTGTTCGTGTTCTTGATTCTTGGTGTGCCGCCTGGCTGATTCGCATGCCTGACTTCAGCGCGCGAACCAAGCGAACGACACACTAGTCACTGATCGTCGTGCCGCCATCGATGATCAGGTTCTGTCCCGTAATAAAGGCACCGGATGGCGCCGACAAAAATACAATCGTTGCGGCGACTTCCTCGGCCCGGCCAAACCGGCGCAAAGGGGTTTTGCCCAAGCGCACGGCGGCGATCTCCGGCGAGTCCGTCAAGGCTCTTGCAAAGTCGGTCGTGATCACGCCCGGAGACACCGCATTGACCCGCACATTGCCCGGGCCCCATTCAACGGCCAGATTCCGCGCAAGCTGAGCGCTGGCCGCCTTGGACATGCCATACAAGCCAAGGGCCTTGTTGCCGCGCACGCCGGCAATGCTGGACACGATGACGATGCTTCCCCCGCCGTGATCGACCATGCTCGGGATGACTTTGTTGCACAGCCTCATGGCGCTGCGCAGATTGATTTCCATGGTTCTGTCGTAATCCGCATCGCTGGCATCGGCCAAAGGCCCAGCATGCGGCGCAATGCCCGCATTGCACACCAGTATGTCGATGCGTCCCCACCTTTCCAAAGCAGCAGCCCGCAGCTCGTCGAGTTGGTCGAGAACCCCGACATCGCAGCAGACCGCCATGGCCTCGCCGCCCAGGTCGGCAATCTCGCTGCGGACACGCTCGCATCCGGGCCGGTCGATGCCGCTGACCACCACACGCGCCCCATGCCGGGCCATCTGGATCGCAGTGGCCCGTCCGATGCCGCTGGAAGCGCCCGTGATCAGCGCGACCTTGCCGTCCAGATCGAACATGGAAGTCGTCATGCCGTAAACCCCTCGCTACGCCCTGTGCGAACAGGATCTTGCGCGGCGGTGGATTCCGGCGCTGGTTTACGCACGGGGACACGCAAGTCGGCGCCACGGTTCTGGAAGACCCGGGGCAGCAGGAAATACGCCAGCGCGGGCAGCAGCATGAGCGCGCCCAGCATGTTCCACAGGAACATGAAGGCCAGCAGGATACCCATATCGGCCTGGAACTTGATGGGGCTGAAGACCCAGGTCGCCACGCCGATGGCCAGCGTCACCCCGGTCAGCAGCACCACCTTGCCCGTGAACAGCAAGGCCCGGTAGTACGCCTGGGACAGGCTATCGCCCGCCCGCATGCGCGCCAGAAGAATGCTCATGACGTACAAGGCATAGTCCACGCCTATGCCAACCCCCAGCGCGATGACCGGCAGGGTCGCCACCTTGACGCCGATATTGAGCCACACCATCAGCGCTTCGCACAGCATCGACGTGAGCACCAAGGGCACGACCGCGCACACCACGGCGCGCCAGGAGCGGAAGGTGATCAGGCACAACAGAATGACGGCCGCATACACCCACAGCAGCATTTCGCGGCTGGCCTGCTTGACGACGATGTTCGTGGCCGCCTCGATGCCCGAGCTTCCCGCCGCCAGCCGGAAGCGCACGTCTTTGGTATTGTTCTGCGCCGCGAAGCGCTCTACCGTATCCACCACCCGGGATAGGGTGTCGGCCTTGTGATCCTTGAGATAGGCGTACAAGGTCAGCAGATTGCACTCATCGTTGTACAAGCCGCGCGGCGCGGCGGCCGTAATCGTATTGAGCATGGACTGGCTGTTCAGCAGCTCATACCACTTCGGGCTGCCTTCGCTCAAACCCGTCAACACGCGCCGGTTCAACAAGGCCAATGAATTCGTCGAATCGACGCCTGGAAGCTGCCGGAGCTGCCACTCCAGGGCGTCCACTTTCATCAAGGTCTGGTACGACGAGCACGCCCCATCGGGAGTTTCCACCATGACGACGAAGACATCGCTGGACGCCCCGAAATTGCGGTTCATGAAGGCGTTGTCCCGGTTGTAGCGCGAGTCGGCCCGTAGCTCCGGGGCCCCTTGATCCAGGTCGCCGATTTTCAGGTGCAGGCTGGTCATGTAGCCAAGGGCGAGCAGACCCGCCGATACCAGCAGCGTGAGCGCCGCCCATTTTTTCCGTGTAAACAGATCCAGAAAGCGCCATAGGGGATGACGGACCCCGCCATGCAGCTCGGCCTCTTCGGCTCGAAGGCTGCGCTGGGCGGCCTTGGCGCTGACGCCCACGAACGACAACAGAATCGGCAATAGAATCAAATTGGTGAAGATCAGGATGGCCACGCCGATGCTGGCGATGATGGCCAATTCCTTGATGGCTTCGATGTCGATGATCATCAACACGGCAAACCCCACGGCATCGCACAGCAGCGCGGTCAGGCCGGCCAGGAACAGGCGGCGAAACGTATAGCGGGCCGCGACCAGGCGATGCGTGCCCCGGCCGATGTCCTGCATGATGCCGTTCATCTTCTGCGCGCCATGGCTCAGGCCAATGGCAAAGACAAGAAACGGCACCAGCACGGAAAACGGGCCAAGCGTATAGCCTGTCATGGGCAGCAGCCCCAATTGCCAGGTCACCGCAATCAGGGAGCAGACGACGACCAGGACGGTGCTACGCACGCAGCGCGTATACCAATACAGCATGCCCGCGGCAATAATGATGGCCACGACGAAGAACAGCAATACCTGCTTGATGCCATCGATCAGATCGCCCACCACCTTGGCAAAACCCGTGATATAAACGTGGACGTTGTCGTGGTTGTACTTGAGGCGAATCTGCTCGAGCTTGTCCGCAAACTCGGCGTAGTTCAGCGCCTGGCCGGTTTGGGGGTTCTTGTCGAGCAAGGGCACATACAAAATGCTGGAACGGCCATCGAAAGAAACCAACTGCCCGATTTCGCCCGACCGGGAAACATTGATGCGCAATTGCGCCAGGGACTGCGGCGAACCGTCGTAATTATCGGGGATGACCGGCCCGCCATCCAGGCCTTCTTCGGTCACGCCAGTCCAGCGCGTCGACGGCGACCACAATGACTTCATGTAGGCGCGATCCACGCCCGGCAACAAAAATACCTCCTGGCTGATCTTGCGCAGCGTTTCCATATAGGCGGCGCTATAGATACTGCCCTTGTCGGCCTCGACGGCAATGCGAATGGCATTGCCCTGGCCGGACAAATCGCGCTGATGCTCCAGGTAATGGACAATATAAGGATGATTGGCGGGAATCATCTTTTCGAAACTGGCCGTCAGCCGCAGGTGCGAAAGCTGCCATCCAAAAAACACCGTCAACAACAGGCAGATCAGAACGACGACACGCCTATGGTTGAAAAACAAGCGCTCCGTCAAGCTGCCGCTGCGGGTGTCGAAATCGCTCAGGTTTTTAACGACGGGCTGCGCGTCGGCGTGGCTGGACATCATGGTTTGCTCGGCTTGTTCGACATTGAATGTGCGGGGGCTGCGCTCTTGAGGGAGTCAAACAGCGTGACCCCGCCCAACCCCACGGCCGCATAGCGCTGGTTGGCCGTAACGGCCAATCCGGTCAAGGGAAGACTAGCCACCAGATCCAGCGGCTGCGGCGAAGCGCCACGGGAAGAAATTTCGTAGGCCGCGCCGGCCTGGTTGAAAAGCACAACGCGTCCGTCCGCCAGCGGCTTGATCATGTTCCAACTGACGGGAGCGGCCGGGATCTGCACGAAATGGCCGCCCTGATCCTGGCTGCGCCAGAGGTTGCCCCGCAATCCGCCCAGCAGCAACTCGCCGCCGGGCAGGACAGCCATGTCGAAATAGCTGCCCTCGTAGGGAGTGGCAATGCGCTGGAAATGCTCGCCGCCATCGTCGGAGCGCGCAAAATACCCTTGCTCTCCGGCCAGATAGATACGCTTGCCGCCGCTTTCGGGGTCGTAGCGCAATGCGTAGAGATGCAAGCCTTCCGGGTTCTCGACATGCTCGAGCCA
>JBEBXF010000274.1:0-4869 GCA_040391725.1 Eoetvoesiella caeni
CCGGCCTCGTTCATGCCGTCCGTGGTGGAAATATCGTAGCCGGAAGCGATTACGCTGCCGTATTTGGAGACCCAATGGATCGAGTTCGGCCCCGCCTCGCCGGAGCGCTGCATGCCGCGCGGGAACACCCATAGATTCGTCCCGACATCCGTTTTCCAGTCCATGGAACGCGCCGTAATGACCTCGCCACCCGCGCCGTGGTAGACAAAGCGGGTGCAGGCCTGCGCCGAGGCGGCGAGCATGCTGCTGGACGCCAACACCGCGGCGCAAAACATCGTAAACGACTGAGTCTTGAAGGGCATGCGACCATCCTGATAAAGCATGATGACACTACGTCGAATCCAGCACGTAGCCGCAGTATACGCAAACGATTCAACCGCGGCGGGGCAAAGGCAAGATCAGCCGGCATCGAGCCCACAGGCGAGATTGGCCGGGATGGCCACGTCCATCATCTTCGGATCCGGCAGATCGAGGCTGTTCATGATCTCGATGTACTGCTCGCGGGTCTTGCCGGCCAAACGTGGGTTGAAGCGGCGCTCCTCGCCGATGCTCGATGCCGTCCATCCTTTGTAGTCGTGCGCGGGATACAGGGTCGTATCATCGGGCAGGGCAAACAAGGTTTGAGTGATGGAATCCCAGGACTTGCCGGGATCGCCATTCTGGAAATCCGTGCGGCCGGTGCCGCGGATCATCAGCACATCGCCGCTGAACACGGCTATCGGAGCATCGGGCGCAAGCACGAAACTGAATGACTCGCTGGTATGCCCTGGCGTATACAGCGCCTGCAGCTTGATGCCATCCGTATCGAGAATTTCACCATCGACCACCCGGCACGAGACGCAATCCGCCCGAGTGTACTCGCCCATGATGGACAGGCAGCCGGTTCGCTCGCGCAGGTCGCCGAGCCCGGTTATGTGATCGGCATGCGTATGGGTGTCGATAGCCTTTACAAGGCGCAAGCCAAGCTGCTCGATGGCGGTCAGGTATTGCGCAACCTGCTCCTTCACCGGATCGATAAGCACCGCCTCGCGCCCCCGTGAACTGGCAATCAGGTAGGTATAGGTGCTTGAGGCGCTATCGAAAAATTGACGAAACAACATATCCACCCCTAGAAAAGCCCCGCTTCATATAGATTCTTTAGGCATGAACTTATAATAGAATTTGCTATGGCAGGCTGCAAGCCCAGGCAATATGAATGCCGGCCGGCGAGCGCGGCTACGGGAGCCAGGCAACAGGCGGGGCTGACGACATAGCGGTGGATCTTCCGCCCCCACTCTAAAAAATACGAGAACAATGAACATTGCATTAGTCCTATTGATCGTCGTCGCAGCATGGTGGGTGCTGTGCCAACGTTACCAGCGCATGCATATCGCTTTGCTCGGACGCCACTTGAGCGGCTTGCAGCTCGAACGGCACATGGAAACCCTGACGCAGGGCTATACCCGCGCCATCCACGAGGCGGATGAGGCTCGGCAGATCCAGGTTCTGGAAACCTTCACCCAAACCGAACGCTCGGTGGCGGCGCAAGTGCAATCGCTGGCCGACGCCATGCAAAAAGAAAGCGCGCAGGCAGCCAGCATGGGAGCGCTCTCGTTCTGTGTGCCTTACGCCGAGTATTTTCTTCCCGCGCTGACGCGGGATTTCCGCGACCTGCTGCATATCCATGCTGCCGGCCTGCGCCATGTGGTGGACAACGAAGACCAACGGGATGCAAAAGACCGCGCCTACCAGCTCTCGGCAGAGCTGTACCTGCTGCAGCACAGCTGCCACTGGTACTGCAAGTCCCGCAATGTGGCCGACGCGCGGCTGATGCTGCGGCACCAGGTCAAGTATCAAAAAGTACTGGAATCCACCTCCGCCTCGACTCGTTCGGCCTATCTGCTGTGGCTGCGGGGCGCCAAACAGCGATAGCCCCCTCGGCGCGCATCGTCACCCGAAAATGGACGAAAGGGTATGGTATACAGTGCTCTGAAAGCTTGTTGCCCCAACCTCTCATAAACCCGCCCAGGAGACCCCCAATGGACGACACGACTCCACGCATGACCAATCTGTTCCTTCAACTGGGGCTCGACGCCGACCCGGCGGCCATTGCGCAATTCATCAACACCCATCAATTGCCGGCCGACGTCATGCTGGCGGACGCGCCGTATTGGGACAACGCCCAACGCCAATTCCTTACCGAGGAAATCAAGGAAGATGCGGAATGGGCGATCGTGGTGGATCAGCTCAACGAGTCCCTGCATGAAGACGCCGTCAAGGCCGGCTCGGGCCAAAAATGACGAGAAGCTGGCTTGATCCACGCAAGCGTGGCGCGGCCAAGGCTCATCCCTGCTCCGCGAACGCGGAGGACTTCCTGCGCAACGCCATCGCAAGCGCCACGACCGCCAGGGCCAGCGGCACGAAGGACACCCAAAGCACCATGTCCCAACCGTAGGCGCTGAGCAGGCCTCCCGACGAGAACGACCCAAGGGCCATCAAGCCGAAGACGATGAAATCGTTGAGGGATTGAACCCGTGTCTTTTCCTCCGGCCGGTGGCACTCCAGAACCAGCGCCGAAGCCCCAAGGAACCCGAAGTTCCAGCCCAGCCCAAGCAGAACCAGCGTTGCCCAGAAATGCGGCACGTCGATGCCGGCCAGCCCCACCACGGCGGAAAGCCCGGTCAACAGCAGGCCCACGGTCGCCACGGTGCCCGCGCCGAAGCGCTTGATCAGGCTGCCCGTGAAGAAGCTCGGCCCAAACATGGCAATGACATGCCATTGAAGCCCGACATTGGCGGACTCCTGCGAGTGGCCGCACATATGCATCGCCAGCGGCGCGGACGTCATCAGGAAATTCATCAGCATGTACGAAACCGCGCCGCTGATTACCGCAGCGATGAAGCGCGGCTGCCGCACGATCAGCGAAAGCGGCCTGCCGCCGGCCATCTCCGCCGCGCTTGGCATGGGCAATCGGACCCCCAGCAGAATCAACGCCGACACGGCGGCGACAGCGCCTTGCGCAAGAAACGTGGCGGCGAACATGTAGGGAGGCCACATATCCATTGTCCAGGTCACAAGCTGGGGTCCTACGACCCCGGCCACGACGCCGCCGGCCATGACCAGCGACAAGGCGCGCGCACGCCGGCCCGGCGCCACGCCGTCGGCGGCCGCGAAGCGGAACGACAGCACCACGGCCGCGTAGGCGCCGCCGAAGAATGTTGCCAGGCAAAACAGCCAGAACCAGCCCATGAGGACGGCAAGCATGGCTACCAGTCCGGCCAGCACGCCGACCCCGGTTCCGGCCAGGAAGGCGGTTCGCCTTCCGTGCCGCCTGGCAACCGCCCCCGCCGGCAAGGTGCACACTGCCATCCCCACCACGAAAATCGAAATGGGCAAGGTGGCCAGCACGGGCGAGGGAGCCAGCATGTCTCCAACAATGGCGCCGGTGGCATAGACCACCACCGAATTCGCGCCGGCCAGCGCCTGCGCAATGGAAAGCCGCCAGATATTTCCGCTTTGGACTTTCACGGGCAATTCGCCCAAAGCATTGTTCGTTATGGCGGTATTGTTGTCTGTCATGGTTTGTCGATGTAGTTTCAATAGCCACTTGCAGCGGGCTGGATGGATCATATTGCAAGATGGCCGGTCTTGAGATAAATGGTTGCGCCGTCGGCGCCGGCGGCGAAGCCTGAATAGTAGCCGGGCGGCAAACGAATCCAGCTGCCACGGTCATACCGCTGCCCGCCTTCGCTCAAGCTGCCGTCGACGACCAGCATCTCCGCGCCGCCCACCGAGCCATCGAAAACGGGAGACCCAGGAGCCAGGCGCACCATGGACACATGTTCGTCCCGCCCTTCGAACAGCAGGCAGGACTCACGTCCCTGCTGCGCCACCCAAAGGGAAGGATCCCGGGTATTGATGCGTACGCACCCGTCTTCGCTCTCGGGCATTTGCCGGAGCTTGACGAAAATGACGGCCCCCTCGTCACTGAAGGGCTGGTGCCCGGACCCCGGAGGGTTACGCATATACCAGCCCGCCGGATAATGAGCTTCCCCTTCGGAAAAGGTGCCAGACAGAACAAGGATTTCCTCGCCGCCCGGATGCTGGTGGCGCGGGAAATAGGAGCCTGGCGCATAGCGCACGATACTGGTCGCCCGAGCTTGCTCGCCGCCCACCCGATCCAGCATCACACGCTCGACGCCCGATTGCGGCGAACGCACCCACTGGTACTGAGACGGCGCCACCGCGGCGCGAAGAGAAAAATCGGCATTGATGAGCATGGAGTTCGTCGGACTCAAAGGAAAGCTTCCAGTATGCGGCTTATAACGCTAGATTTTATCAAGTCAATCTCTAATACACCTTCCCGCCATAAAATAGCCGAAATTTCGGAGAGCTAGCTATGCGGATGATCCAATGCACTGAAGAACGGCACGCCGCCGCCATCCTGGAAATACTCAACCACGCGATCATCCATTCGACCGCCCTGTACGACTACAAGCCCCGCCCCGCCTCCGCCATGAAAGACTGGTTCGCAGCCAAGCGCCACAACGCCTTTCCCGTATTGGGTATGGAAGATGAGCAAGGCAGGCTGTTGGGGTTCGCTTCGTACGGCACCTTCCGCGCCTGGCCTGCCTACAAATACAGTGTCGAACACTCCATCTATGTCCACCATGAGCACCGGGGCCTGGGCCTGGGCAGGAAACTGCTGGCCAGCTTGATCGAAGAAGCCGGCGCCCGGAACGTTCACACGATGGTGGGGGGCATAGACGCCGCCAATGAAGCCAGCATCGCTCTGCACGAGAAGCTCGGCTTCCAGCCCGCCGGCATCGTCAAAGAAGCCGGTTACAAGTTCGGCCGCTGGCTGGATCTGGCTTTTTATCAGAAGATCCT
>JBEBXF010000275.1:0-4831 GCA_040391725.1 Eoetvoesiella caeni
ACCGCGAAAGAGCAAAATTTTAGCAAAGATTCGCGTTGTGCGGAAATCGGGAAGGAAGACAGGGCTTCCCGGGCCTTTTCCGCCTCGGCCACGGCCGCTTTGCGCGTGTATTCCAGGGCGTCGGTCTCGTGGATGGCATGGGCCACCGCCTTGAAGTCCGCCTCGCCGGTCTTGATGGCGTCTTGAATGAGCTGCCGTTGTTCGGGGGTGCCGACTTCCATGACGCGGATCAACGGCAAGGTGGGCTTGCCCTCGCGCAGGTCGTCGCCCACGTTCTTGCCCAGGGCCGCGGCGTCGCCGCTGTAGTCCAGCACGTCGTCGATGAGCTGGAAGGCCGTGCCCACGTGGCGTCCGTAGGCCGCGGCGGCCTCTTCCTGCTGCGGCGTGGCGCCGGCAATGATGGCGCCGACCTGGGCCGAGGCTTCGAACAGCTTGGCGGTTTTATAGCGCACCACCTGCAAATAGCGATCCAGGGAAACGTCGGGGTCGTGCACGTTGAGCAGCTGCAGCACCTCGCCCTCGGCAATGATGGTGGTGGCCTGCGAAAACACCTGCATGATGCGCATAGTGTCGGCTTCGACCATCATCTCGAACGAACGGGAATACAGGTAGTCGCCGACCAGCACGCTGGCGGCATTGCCGAACACGGCATTGGCGGTGCTGCGGCCGCGGCGCATGTCGGACTCGTCGACCACGTCGTCGTGCAGCAAGGTGGAGGTGTGGATGAACTCGACCACCGCCGCCTGTATGTGGTGCATGGTTCCTTTGTAGCCGAGCGCGCCGGCGATCATCAGCAGCAGGGCCGGGCGCATGCGCTTGCCGCCGGCCCCGATAATGTAGTCTCCGACCGTGCGAATCAAAACCACGTCGGAATTGAGGCGCTCGCGAATGACTGCGTCGACGGCCTTCATGTCGTCGGCGACGGGAGCAATTATTTCGGCAAGATTCAAAAGACAATCCAGGTTTCAGGTAAGCACAAAGGCCAGACAACAAGCCGCTCTCGACCTTCGTGCGCCACGGCCCCGGCCGGCCAGCCACCGGACAACGACAACGACGCGGCAAAACAGCAGACTGGCGTATCGAACCCAGTAGCCGGCAATGCGAAGGCGCCGCATCGCCGTAGCAGCGGCGCCCTTGCCCCAGGCATGGTTTCCAGCTTCTATACTGCAATCCCGCCTTGGAGGGCGGGATTGAGCTGAGGCCGAAGGTCAGGACTACGATTATACGGTTTTGCAGCCTCTTGTCGGGGCTCGCGGTACCCTTAGCGCCTGGGCTTGCCTTTTTTCTTCCACCACATCACGCCCCCGGTGATGACGAGTGCGGCAACGGAAAGGCCCACCAGGCTGATGAAAATGAGGCCCGCAAGGCCTAATACCTGTCCGCTGTGCAGGGGATACTGCCACTCGATATAGCGGTCGGCGGCCGTTCCACCAATATAGCCGGTGGCAGCCACTACCCTGCCCGTGTGCGCATCCAGGTAGCGTTGCTCTTCGCGTATATGAAAAGGCGTGGACCGGAAGCCGGGCTCCACCATGCGAACGCGATAGGCATTCCGTTCCGGCAAATAAGCAATAAAACGAACACGCCAATTCCGCGCCTCGGCGGGAAGGGATGCCTCGGCTCGCTGCGCGGCCTCGTCCCAGCCCATGGGCGGGGCCGGGTTGGTTTGCTTCACTTTCGGCACGACCGACAGAGGCGGAGGCGTCAGAACGCCGAAGAGGCTCACGACAGGGCGAAACACCTCGCGGCTGAGATTCAAGGAGACGCCGCTTACGGCCATCGTCAGCAAGACGCAGGAAAGCCAAAGGCCGGCGGTTCGATGAATATCCAGGCTGCGCCGATAAGCCCCTCCGCCGCCCTTCGGCAGCCATGCCGAACCCCATTTCCGCCAATGCCGGAGCTGGTGCGGAAAAGTCAGGTACAAGCCAAAACAGCTATTGAGCACCCACAGAATCGCCACCGTCCCCATGACCCACCGACCCAAAAGTCCGGGAAGGGCCAGCGTCTGGTGAAACTTATAAATAAACGGGATCAAGTGCTCGCGATCAACGCTGACCGCGTTCGTATCCCGCACTCCAAGTACTTTTCCATGCGACGGGTCGAGATAGATTTCATTGAAATCCAGTTGGAAGGGCTTCCCGGTTGCGGGATCCGTCCGCGCGGCAAATTTGGCGATCACGACGCCATGCGGCTCCAAGGGCAGGCCAAGAGACAGCACGCGGACACGGGGCTCGGAACGCTGCACATTCTCCACGAGGAGGCTCAAGGGCAGAATCCGCCCGGACGACGAAGCGTGCAGCAATCCGGGATTGAGCCACGCATCCAGTCCCGGCCGGAACGCGATGACGCTCCCCGTCAGGCCGGCAAGAAGAAGAAACAAGCCCGTCGCCAGGCCCAGCCAGCGATGCACGGTGAGCAGGCGGCTGCGAATGGAGGTCCTGGCGCCCATTATCTAGACTGTCCTGGAAGCTTTCCTGCTAGAACGAGGCTCTTAGCGTAAAAACGGCGTTGAAGGGAGCGCCATACACGTTGTTGTATTGGTCATAACCGCCGACGGTTTGGTAGTACTTCGCATCGGTGATGTTGTTCAGGTTGAGCCCAGCGTGAAGATGCTTGTTGATTTGATAGCCGATGCTCGCATTGAGAGTCGCGTATCCGCTCTGCGTAAAATCGTTGCTGCCGAAGCTGCTAACCGCATAGAGCCCGCCGCCTAGGCTCCACCCCCTGAGAAGCCCCGATTGGAAATCGTAGTTGGACCAGACCTTGAATATGTGCTTCGGTGTCACCGTGCTGTAAGGCTGCCCTTGATACGCCGCATCCTTCGTGTACTTTGTCTCGTTATAGGTATAGCCAAGCGTAATATTCCATCCTGGCAGCAGCCGCCCCGTCACCTGCGCATCTATCCCTTTGCTTTGGATCCTGCCGCCGGAGGTCAGGTAGAACCCGGGATTGGCCAAATCGGACTGCGGCGTGTTGGTCTGGTTTATAAGAAAAAAGGCCAGCGACGTTTCAAGCTTCTTGTCCAGGAACTCGCCCTTCACGCCCACTTCGTACTGTTCTCCCTTGACCGGACTGAGCAACGATCCATCGTATGTCGACAGGCTCTGCGGCTGGAATATGCTTGTATAGCTGCCATAGGCGGAGAGCGTTCGGGACAGGTCGTAGACCAGCGCCGCATACGGCGTGAATACGGCGCTTTCACTTACTTTCGTCGATGGCTTGCCAGCCGGGTAGATCGTATCGATTGTCGAGTCATACCAGCTTAGGCGGCCGCCAAGCACCAGGGTAAGCGGATCAGCCAGGCTGAACCGGCCGGACGCATAAGCGCCATACTGGGTCGTGTTGGTATCGGTGATGCTTCTGGCAGAGTAGGAGGCCGGTTCGGGAGCGTTGTAGGTGGAATCGTAAATACTGAAAGTGCCCGGTATTTTGACTGGCTTGCCGGGTGCGTAGTAGTAGTCTTCATTACGGCGATTCAGCCCGAAGACCACTTGATGCGTGCGCCCGAGCAGCTTCAACGAACCAGACAATGAAACATCGGTGCTGTACTGTTCTTCCTTGTACTTGGTGAAAGTCGATGAAAGCCCCGAAAACGTGTTCGTCACCGGATCAACGCCCGTCCCGGCGGTAGCACGCAGCCAATCCGTATCCTGGTGGAAATACTCGCCGGATACCTTCAGGCTCCAGTTGTCGTTGAATTGATGCTCGATCTGGACGAATGGATTGACCGTCGTGCTGGGCCGGCTTCCCCATTTGACGTTCCCCAGGAACGACGAGCGGGAAACATCCAGAAGCTGTTTATTGGTATATGCCGGCAGCCCGATGAATGGCGTGGCATCGTTATCTTGATAGGCCATGCCGAAGCGCACCGTCGTATCCGGCGAGACATCGGCCTCCACTGTGCCATAGAACATGGTATTGCGATTGTGCGCAACATCGTAGAAGTAGCCGTTGTCCTGGTAAGACGTGACAAAGCGCCCCCGGACGCTTCCCGACTTATTCAAGGGGCCGCCGACATCCAGCATTCCCCGATAGAAATCGAAAGAGCCGGCGCTCAACTCGCCGCTCATTGCAAAGGTATTGGTCGGACGCTTGCGAACCAGGTTCACCGTGCCGCTTGGCTGGCCCGACCCCGTGAACAGGCCGCTCGGCCCGCGCAGAACCTCGACGTGGTCGTACATGGCCATGTCGAACGGGGTGTATGTTTGATTGTTGTTGTATTCGAGAGGCACGCCATCCTGCTGCACCGTCGTCAGCTGGAATCCGCGAGAGTAATACGTAAAGTTGTTGGTGCTCGCGTTTACAACCGTAACCCCAGGAGTTTGCAGCAGCGTGTCGGAAATCGTGCTCAGGTTCTGGTCCTGAATCTGCTGCTGGGTGACGACGCTGACGGTTTGAGGAAGTTCTCGAACTGAAACCGGAATTTTCGACCCCACCGTCACGGCGGGAGCCGTATAAGCACCGGTTCCTTCGGTGCTGCCGTCGAACAAAGCGGTGCCCGCCACCGTCACCGGGGCCAACGTGGTAACGGCGGACGCGCCTGCGGTTCGCCGTAACGAATAGCGGCCACCGCCAGTATCCATCAACTCATAACCGCTGCCGGCCAGCAGGCGCGAGAATCCCTCGCGCACGCTGTAGCTGCCCTGCAGGCCGTTGCTACGCATGCCAGCCAGCATTTGCGGGTCGAACGACAACAGCACTTTCGATGCCGCGGCAAACTGCGCCAATACGTCGCCCAGCCGCCCGGCGGGAATGTCGTACTCCCGGCTGGCCGTGCTTCCGGCGGACTCGGCGGCCAGCGCGCAGCCGGGCGCAAACGCCGACACACTCG
>JBEBXF010000276.1:0-4819 GCA_040391725.1 Eoetvoesiella caeni
CATGGATCCCATCGAAGGCGTGCATGGCGGCCTGCAAGGCAGTTATGGCGGCGCGAACGACGACAGGAGCGGCGCGGTGCAACTGGAGGCCGGCAACGGCAAGTTCGCCGTGCACGCCGATGCCTTCGGGCGAAAAACCGGCGAGCTGCGCATCCCCGGCTACGCCCGCTCCGACCGGCAGCGGGCCATCGACGGGCCGGATGTGGACCAGCCGCGCGACCGCCTGCCCAATAGCGACGGCAGCGCCAGCGGCGGAGCGCTGGGGATGTCCTGGACGGGCGACAGCGGCTACGCGGGCCTGTCCTACAGCGGCTACGATTCCGATTATGGCTCCGTCGCCGAAGACAGCGTGCGTATCCGCATGCACCAGGAGCGCCTGGGCCTGGCGGGTGAAATCCGCGACCTGAAGGGCCCCTTCAAAAGCGTCAAGGCCAGTTTCGCCTATACCGATTACCAGCACAAGGAAGTCGACGATGGCGAGACGGGAACGGTGTTCAAGAACCGGGGATACGAAGCCAGGGTGGAGGCGCGGCACGCCGACCTGGGCCCGGTGCAGGGGGTGCTGGGCCTGCAGCTTGGCGATACCCGGTTCTCGGCCCTGGGGTCCGAGGCCCTGGTGCCGACCACCAGGACGCAATCGGCCGCGCTGTTCGTGCTGGAGGAATGGACGGTCAATGACCGCTTCAAGCTGAGTGCGGGCGGTCGCCTGGAGCGCACCGCGCTTTCGCCTTCCGCTGACGGCAACGAGCGCTTCACCGATACGGACAAGCGCGATTTCACCGCAAAAAGCTTTTCCTTGGGCGGCGTCTATAAGCTGACGAATATCTGGTCTTTGGCGGCCAACGTCGCCTATACCGAACGGGCGCCGACGTTCTACGAGCTGTACGCCAACGGGCCGCATGAGGCGACTGGCCAGTATCTGGTGGGCGATGCGGGGCTGAACAAGGAACGCGCGTATTCCAGCGACCTGGCCCTGAGGTTCAAGGACGGGCCGCATCACGGCAGCGTGGGTGTCTTCTACAGCCGCTTCGCCAATTACCTGGCCGAAACCAGCACGGGCCGCTTTCGCGACGACGACGGCGACGTGGTGGGGCAGGGTGACGACGACGCATTGCCCGAGGCGATTTACCAGGGGGTGCCGGCCGAATTCTATGGCTTCGAGGCCGACGGCACGTTCCGGGTGTTCGAGCGCGGCGGGCACGCGCTCGACCTGAAGCTTTGGGGCGACTACACCAACGCGCGCAACCGCGACACCGGCGAGCCGTTGCCGCGCATTCCGCCGCTGCGGCTGGGCATCGGACTGGACTACAGCCACGGCCCATGGAGCGCGGGAGTCAGCGCGGAGCGCGCGTTCGCTCAGAATCGCGCGCCGGACAACGAACTGCCGACCGACGCCTACTACAGGCTGGACGCCAACGCCGCCTACCGTTTCAAAATGCGCGGCATGCAGTGGCAGGCGTATTTGCGCGGCATCAACCTGACCAACCAGACCATACGCTATGCAACGTCGGTGCTGCGCGACGTGGCGCCGGAAGGGGGGCGGGCCGTGATGGTGGGAATCCGGGGAAGCTTCTAGGTTTCGCACGTGGCAACGGGCGGTAAAATCGTTGCCACGGCGAATGCCGTCTGGAGAAGAAAATGAATGAACAGCGTGTGTTGATTACGGCGGGCGCCGGCGGCATAGGCCGGGCCATTGCCCAGGCTTTCGCGGCCAAGGGGGCCAAGGTATTCGTGTGCGATATCGACGTTCAGGGGCTGGATGCCCTGAAAAAAGAGCTACGGGGGGTGCAGACCACCTTGTGCAACATCGCCATCCGCTCCGACATCGAGAAAATGATCGGACAGGCCGTCAAGGCGCTTGGCGGCCTGGACGTCCTGGTCAACAACGCGGGCATCGCCGGGCCCACCGCCCCGGTGGAGCAATTCAATCCCGACGATTGGGAAAAAGTCGTGCAGGTCAATTTGAACGGTACGTTCAATGTCACGCGCCTGGCGATTCCCCATCTCAAAAAATCGCCGGCCGGGGTCATCATCAATATGTCCTCGGTGGCGGGGCGTTTCGGCTATCCCAATCGCAGCGTCTACTCCACCACCAAGTGGGGGCTCATCGGTTTTACCAAGACCCTGGCCATGGAGCTCGGCGGCGACGGCATCCGCGTCAACGCCATATTGCCGGGGGCGGTGGACGGGCCGCGCTTCCAGACGGTGCTCGAGGGGCGTGCCAAGGTCAGCGGCAAGACGCTTGAGGAAGAAGCCCAGGCGGCCATGGCCACCCAGTCCATCAAGCATCTGGTCGATCCCCGCCACGTTGCGGATCTGGCCGTGTTCCTGGCCTCGGCAAGCGGGAGCTCGATTTCCGGCCAGATGCTGCCTATCGACTGCGACATGCAGCGCACCTAGTTTCCGCGTGGTTGAGCCCGCCGATTGCGCCGGCGCGATCGGCGGCGCGCACGTAATCCTTGGCGGGCGCAGGGATTCTGTCGGGATTGTCATTTTCGCGACAGCGTGAGGTAGGCCGCCCAGAGGTAGAGTAGGCCTGATTCTGCCGCCAGGCGCGCTGGGCGCACCCTGGGGCGGGCAGTTTGCAAGCCTCGTCCGGATCCTTTCGCCACCATGCCTGTCGCCTTGCCCTCGTCAATTCTGCCGCCGCGCCGCGCCGGGGGCCTCGTGTGCGTGGCGCTGGCTGTGTTTCTGGCCGGCTGCGCGGCCGGGCCCGATTATGTGCGGCCCAGGATGGCCGTTCCCGCCTCGTATAAAGAAGCCGGGCCCTGGAAGCCGGCGCAGCCCAAAGCCGTTGCCGGCGGCCAGGACTGGTGGCGGGCCTATGGCGATGCGACGCTCGACGATCTGGCCACGCAGGCGATCGCCGCCAACCAGTCCATCCGCCAGGCCGAGGCCCAGTATCGCCAGGCCCAGGCCGTGGCCGCGGCGGCGCGCGCCAGCTTCTGGCCTTCGCTGGGCGCGAATGCCGGCGTCGATCGAGCCTTGACCAACAACAGCCGTACCGGGCCGTCCCTGGACACGACGTATTCCGTGGGTCTTGCCGCGGCCTGGGAGCCCGACCTGTGGGGGCAGGTGCGGCGCAGCGTGGAAGCCGGCGCCGCGGCGAGCCAGGCCAGCCAGGCGGACCTGGCGGCGGCCCGTCTGAGCATCGTGGCCACGCTGGCGCAAGACTATATACAGTTGCGCGTGACGGAAATGCAGTCCGCCCTGTACACGCAAACGCTGCACGACTACGAGCGGGCGCTGGCCCTGGCCAAGAGCCAGTATGCGGCGGGCGTGGCGCTGCGTTCGGACGTGGCGTTGGCTCAGAACCAACTGAGCGCGACGCGGGCTCAGGCGCTGGATCTGTGGTGGCAGCGAACGCAACTGGAACATGCCATCGCCGTTCTGGTTGGCAAGGCGCCAGCCGATTTCGCGATTGCCGCGCAGCCCCTCAGCCGGCAGCCGACGCTGGCTTTGCCGATGAACTTGCCCGAGATTCCCGTTGGCGTGCCCAGCGAGCTCCTGGAGCATCGACCCGACATCGCGGCGGCCGAGCGCCGGGTAGCGGCCGCCAATGCCAATATCGGCGTGGCCGAGGCCGCGTATTTCCCCAACCTGGTGCTGAGCGCGTCGGGTGGCTACAGCTCGACCAGCCTGGCGCACTGGTTCAGTGTGCCGGGGCAAGTCTGGGGCCTGGGGGCGAGCCTGGCGCAGGCATTGTTCGACGGCGGCTTGCGCAAGGCGAACGACGAGCAGGCCATCGCCAGCTACGACGCCACCGTGGCGCAATACAAGCAGACGGTGCTGGGCGGCTTCCAGGAAGTCGAGGACAACCTGGCGGTGCTGCGCATCCTGGCGCGGGAAATCGTCGAGCAGGAGCAGGCCGTGGAATCGGCGCGGATTGCGGATAGCTTGGCCTTGGCCCAATACCGCGCGGGCACCAGCACCTACCTGGGCGTCATCACGGCGCAAACCCTTACGCTGAGCGCGGAACGCAGCCTGCTGCAATTACGCGGCCGTCAGTTGGTGGCGAGCGTGGCCTTGATCAAGGCCACGGGCGGCGGCTGGAGCGCGGGACGGCTCATGGCCGGCGATCCATCAACCACGCCGGGGGGCAATGCCATTGCCCCAGCGGACAAAGCCAATGCAATGGCGGATAAAACCCAATAAGACGACGGACGCAAATTATGAAATCTTCTTCTTTCAAACGGCGTCCGGTGCTGCTGATCGGCGTGGCCGCATTGATCGTGCTGGCCATCATCATCTGGGCGGTCGGCGGTAAAAAGCCGGTGCGTGCGGCCCAGGAGGCGCCGATCGTCGTCACCACCACCCAGGTGAAGCAGGAGGACGTGCCCATCTACCTCGCCGGTGTGGGAACCGTCGTGGCTACGCAAAGCGTCACGGTCAAGACCCGCATCGACGGGCAACTGGATAAAGTGGGATTCGTCGAAGGCCAGGACGTCAAGGCCGGACAGATGATAGCCACGCTGGATGCCCGCGTGCAGCAGGCCCAGCTCGACCAGGCTGTTGCGCAAAAGGCGAAGGATGCGGCGCAACTGGTCAATGCCCGGCTCGACCTGCGCCGCTATACCCAGTTGATCAAGCAGGATGCCGCCACCCGGCAGACGCTGGATGCGCAGAAGGCCATGGTGGCGCAGCTCGAGGCGGCAGTGCAGTCGGACGATGCGCAGATCAGCTCGGCCAGGACCCAGCTCAGCTTTACCAGAATCACGGCGCCGATCAGCGGGCGCGTGGGCGCGCGGTTGGTGGATCCCGGCAACATCGTGCACGCGGCGGATGCGAACGGCCTGGTGGTCATCAACCAGATCGACCC
>JBEBXF010000277.1:0-4817 GCA_040391725.1 Eoetvoesiella caeni
CACCCTGGCCAACAAGCGCCTGGCATTCGCCCGCCTGCGCGATCGCGATGCCGTGCTCAAGCTGTTCGCCGAAATCGGCCCGCGCTACAAAGAGCGCAACGGCGGCTACACCCGCGTCCTGAAAATGGGCTTCCGCCAGGGCGACAACGCGCCCATGGCTTTCATGGAGCTGGTCGACCGTCCCCAGGTTGAAGAAGCCGACGACGCCGAATAAAACCCGCGACGGCGCGGCGTTCGGCCCCGCCGTCGGCTGTCCCCTCAAACCCTGCTCGCCAAATCGGTGCGCGGGGTTTTTGTTTTCAGGGCCGGGAGCGTGGGCGTTTTCGCCGGTGTGCGCAAGAGGGCTTTCCGCAGGTTCTTCCCCGGCGGGAGTCAGGCCGTCATGACGACGTTGCGTCCCGAGTTCTTGGCACGATACAAGGCCTTGTCGGCCTTGTGAAGCAAGTCGTCCAGGCTGGCGTCCTGCTCATTCAACTGGGTGAGACCCAGGGACAGGGTGATGCGCGTCGACTGTCCGTTCGGCAGGGCGACGACGGCATCGGCCGCCGCCGTGCGTATCCGCTGTGCGATTTCAAGCGCCTGCCCCTTGTCGGCGCCGATCAGTGCGGCGGCGAATTCCTCGCCGCCAATACGGCCCAGAATATCCTGTTCACGCAGTGCGCCGCGGATCCGGGAGGCGATTTGCTGAAGCACGGCATCGCCGCCATGGTGGCCCCAGGTATCGTTGACCGCCTTGAAGTGGTCGACGTCTATCATCAGCAACGACAGCGGCTTGCGGCTGGTTGCCGCGCGCGCGAGCTCGCGCTCGACCAGTTCAACGAAATGGCGCCGGTTGAACAGTCCGGTCAGGTAGTCGGTGCGGGCATGGGCTTGCGCCTGCTTTTTATGGGCGCGCTCGATTTCCAGCGCCTGCTGCGACAATGCAAGGGTCAGGGCCGACTGCTGCGCGTCCTTTCGCGACTGGCGCAAGCGTCTGTACAGCATGGCGCATATCAGGCCGCTGCTTACGATTCCCTGGATGATCAGGGCCCATTCCATTCTGGCGCAGAGATCGACGAGCGTCACCCATCCAAGATCGGACAAACTGAACAGGGTGGCGAAGAGGGCAAGCACGACGTAGACCGCCCGCAGCATGTTTCGGCCCGGAACCTGTTCTTGCGTGGCGGCAAAGGCCAGGGCCACGCAGTACCAGGCGCCGGCCAGCGAGACCGCCGTGCCGATGCGCAAGGCCATTTGCGTATGGCCGAAGGCCATGGCGGCAAGCTGGATGGGAAACGCCAGGAAAAACAGGTAGAACCCTCGCAGCCCCGGCGGGGCGTAGAGTTTCAGCAGCGCCCTGCTGAACAGCAGGAAGGTGAACGAGGCGGCGCAGGCCGAAATATTGCTCAGCCAGTCGGTCAATTGGGGGAGTTCGTAAGGTGCAAACGGCGCGAGATTACCGGTGGCGCCCAGGCCGTAGAGTATGTAGACCCCTTGGTAAAGGGCGAACAGGCCGACGGCGGGCTCACGTTCCACGAGGTAGTGGTCTATGGCCCATATCAAGGCCCAAAGCATGAGCCCGATGAAAATATTGCGCACGAGATCGGCCTGCCTGCTTTGGCGGTTGGCCTGTTGCGGCTCCAGGGCCTCCACGGTGGCTTGAAGCGCGCTCGTGGTTTTTATCCGCAGATAAAAGGTTTTTTCGGGAGTCGGCACGTCGACCGCGAAGCCCAGCGCGATGTCGCCGCGGTCACGGTCGTCGTAGGCATAGCGGTCGCCCGTGACGCGAGTGATCCATTCCCTGGGGTCGCCCGCGTCGCGCTCGTAGAGACGCACTTCGTCGAGCTGGGCCGGGCCTATGCTTAGCACGACTTTGCTGCCCGTCGCAGGGCGGCGCACCCGCAGGCGCAGCCAATACGCCGAGTCGGAGTAGCCTTGAGCAAGCGTCGATCCCGCGGGAGTGAACTGGCTGGCGGAGGCCTGGGCTATCGTCAACGTGCCGGCTTTGTCTTCCAGCATGCCGCGCGAAACAATGAGGTTTTCCGCCATGGCCGTCGTGGCCGCAAGAAACCCCGCGATGGCAATGAGGACGCCGATAAGGTGTTTGAAGAATCTGTGGTTGGCCAAAAGCGTGTCCTGGAAGGCTGCCGGCGGGCCGGCGTGCACCAGATTGGGATGGAAAGGGCGTTGCGCGGCGCCGATGCAAGCATCGGAATCCATGCGCGATTGTACCTTTTCGTATCCGGCGGCTTCGAGCCGTGAAAGCCGGCGCCGGCGCGACATTCGGCGGGTGACGCTAAAATGGGCCGTTATCCGCTTTGTATGGAAAGAAAATGGCGCACGACGTCGTGCTGGTTCTAAGCAATGCGCCCGATCTGCTGCTGGCCAAACGCATCGCGCACGTCCTCATCGAGGAAAACCTGGCGGCTTGCGTGAACCTGGGGGCGCCCAGTTTGTCCATGTATATGTGGAAGGGCGTCATGGAAGGAACCGAGGAGATTCCTCTGACGATCAAAACCGCCCGGGCGCTGTTGCCGGCGCTTACCGCAAGGCTGACCCAGCTTCATCCTTACGAAGTGCCTGAAATTCTTGTGGTGCCGGTCGTGGGCGGTTCGGAACCCTACCTCGAATGGGTGCGCCAGCAGACTGTGGCGCAATGATTTCGTGCCTTGCCGTGATCGACCGTAGCGGCGCTTTGGCCTTCTTGAATTAACCGCGGCACAACACCTTGCAAGCGCCGCTACTGGGAACAAGACTCATGCAGCATCCGACCGGCGGCAGCGTCCGCCCGCCAGTTTTCCCCGCCGTCATGCACCGCCTGTTGGCGATGCTGGCCTTGCTTCTGATGGTGTTCGCCGCGCTCTATGGGCGCAATGCGCGGGCCGAAGACAATTTTCTCGATCCCAAGGTGGCCTTCGTCTTTTCAGCGGCCATGAGCGCGCCCGACCGGGTCGATGTGCATTTCCGGATTGCCAAGGGCTATTACATGTACCGCGAACGGTTCGAGTTCGCCCTGGCGCCCGAGGCGGCCCGGCTTGGACAACCGGTGTATCCGCATGGCATCGTCAAGTACGACCCTACCTTCGACCGCAATCTCGAGGTCTATCACAACCAGATCACCATCAGCATACCGGTAAAGGTCGGTGCTTCGCAGCCGCAAACGCTGTCGGTGACGGGCCAGGGCTGCGCCGACGCGGGGCTTTGCTATCCGCCGATGACCAGTACGGTAACTTTGACGCCCACCGCCCAGGGATACGCCTTGAGCGGGCAGGGCGTGGTGGCCAGCGTTCCCGCGGCCCGCGATGAAACGCCCCGGACGTCCGGCGCCATGAGCGCTTCCGGAGCGGCGAGCGGGCGTGGTCTGCCTGGCATGCTGGGCGCTGCCGCCCAAAGCGGAGCGGCTGCGAGCAGCGCCGGGCAAAACGGCGCAACGCCGGGCGCGGCGCCTGGCTCCGCCGGATCGGCGTCCAGCGTTCTGGACATCGGCGATGTGGATCTGGCTTCGTTCCTGGCAGGGGCGGGGTGGCTGAAGGTAGTGGGCCTGTGCCTGCTTTTGGGCGTGCTGCTTACGTTCACGCCGTGCGTGTTGCCCATGGCGCCCATCGTGCTGGCCGTGGTCGCCGGCGACGCGCGCCAGCGTGCCAGCAAGTCGCGTCTGCGCGGCCTGGCTCTGGCCGCCGTGTACGTATTGGGTGTGTCGGTGGTGTACACCGTGCTGGGCATTGCGGCCGGCCTGGCCGGCGCGGGCCTTTCCGCCTGGCTGCAGACGCCCTGGGCATTGGGCATTTTTGCGGTACTGCTGGCGCTGCTGGCGCTTTCCATGTTCGATGTGTTCACCTTTCAGGCGCCGGTGGGCGTTCAGTCTTCGCTGAACGACAAAATGGCCAAAATACCCGGCGGCCGGTTCGGCGGCGCGTTCGTCATGGGCATGCTGTCGGCCCTTATCGTGGGGCCTTGCGTGGCCGCGCCTTTGGCTGGCGTGCTGCTTTTCATATCGCAGACGGGCAATGTGGTTCTGGGCGGCAGCGCGCTGTTTGCCATGGCCTGGGGCCAGGGTGTGCTGCTGTTGGTGCTGGGCGCGACGTCGGGCGCCTTGCTGCCCAAGGCGGGGCCCTGGATGGACGGCGTCAAGCGTTTGTTCGGCATGCTGTTGCTGGCCACCGCATGGTGGATGGTGAATCCGGTGCTGCCCGCCTGGATCGCCATCGTGGGCTGGGCCTTCCTGGCGCTGTGCGCCGCCCTACTCATGGGGGCGTTTGCCTCCTGGCGCGTGGCCGGCGGCGAGATTTCCTCGAAGCGTCAGGCCGGCCTGGCCGCTTGGCGGGCCGTGGGGTTGATGTTGGCGTTCTGGGCGGCTTTGCAGTTGTTGGGGCTGCTGGCCGGCGGGCGCGACATGCTGCGGCCTTTGGCGCCGTTTGCGTCGAATGGTATGGCGGCTGGCTCGGGGAGGGCGGCGGCCCCGGTTACCTATAAAACGGCGTTTACGCGCGTGGGTTCGGTGGAGGAGCTGGACAAGCTGCTGGCGGGCACGGACAAGCCGGTGATGCTGGACTTCTACGCCGACTGGTGCGTGTCGTGCATCGAGATGGAGCGCTTTACGTTCAGCGATCCGGGAGTGGCGCAGTTGATGTCGCGGATGGTACTGGTACAGGCGGATGTGACGAAGAACACGCCGGCGGATCAGGCGCTGTTGAAGCGTTTCAAGCTGTTCGGGCCGCCGGGGATCATGTTCTTCGATGCAAAGGGCAAACAACTGGAGGATTTACGGGTAGTAGGCTTCAAGAACGCCCGCGATTTTTCCGCGGTACTCAGGAGAGTGGTGGGCGGCTGAGTTCTTG
>JBEBXF010000278.1:0-4812 GCA_040391725.1 Eoetvoesiella caeni
TGCCCGCCTACATGGTGCCGCACAGCATCATGCTGCACGAAGGCCTGCCCCACACGGCAGCCGGCAAAGTCGACCGCCGCAATCTGCCTGCACCCGCATTGTCCAAGGCCGAGCCGGCCGCGCCGCAAGGCGACATGGAGCAAGCCATTGCACGAGCCTGGCAAGCCGCCCTGGGACATGACTCCATAGGACGCTTCGACGATTTCTTCACCATCGGCGGAAGCTCCCTGGGCGCGATGCAAATCGTGTCCAGCCTGAGGCGGGAGCTCAAGGTGGCCGTCGACCTGACCGACCTGCTCGAATCGCCCCGGCTTTGCGACTTCGCCCGCCAGGTGGCCGGACGCCAGGCCAGGCATGAACCGGATGCGGCCATTCCAAAGCGTCAGCGCACGCGCATCGACCTGGCGGCCTCTCCCGGCGCCGCGCAAGAGCCGCGCCCATGACCAGCGGCTATATCTCGGCCGCGTCCTTTGCGCAGCGGCAATTGCGCTATCTCGACATGCTGCGCCCCGGCAGTTCCGAGTACGCTGTGCCGCTGGTGGTGGAAATCACCGGAAACGTCGACCTGGCGGCGCTGCGCAGCGCTTTCCAGGCGGTGATCCAGCGGCACGATGTATTGCGGGCGGCGCTGCCGCTGATCGATGACGTGCCCGCCCTGGCCGTGTCCGACGAGCTCGCCATTGAACTGCCTGTGCTGCACGTGGACGCCGCCACGTCCGATGCCTGGCGCCGGGAGCTGGCCGGCGTGGTGACGCACATGGCAGCCCAGCCGTTCGACCTTCAGAACGGGCCGCTGTTGGCAGCCGCGCTCGTGCGCGCCGCGAACGCCGCCAACGAATGCGCCACCGCTCTGGCCATGGTGTTCCACCACGCCATTGCCGACGGCGCTTCGCTGCCGCTGTTCGTCAACGACCTTGCCGCCGCCTACGACGCCAGCCTTGCTGGATCGGCTCCACGATGGCCGGAACTGCCGCTGCAGTACCCCGACTTCGCCGATTGGGAGCAGGAGCGCTTCGGCGCGCCCGACGCGCCCGCGCTCGAACCGGCTTTGCATTATTGGCGGCAGGCCCTGCAGGACGTGCCCGCGCTGCTCGATCTGCCGCTGGACGGGACGCGCAGCGCAGCGCGCCCGGCCGGCGCCACCGTTCGCCGAGAACTGCCAGACACGGTGGGCAAGGAACTGGAGCGGGTCGCCCGCGAACGCGGCGCGACCCCTTTCATGGCCTTTCTGGCGGTGTTCTTCGCCGTCCTGCACCGCTGGAGTGGGCTGGACGACCTGGTCGTCACGGTGCCGGTCTCCAAACGTTCCCGGCCGGAACTGGCACCGCTGATCGGCCTGCTGGTCGATACACTGCCGATGCGCCTGGCATGCACGCCGGCCACTACGTACAACACATTGCTCGACAACGTGCAGCACGTGTTCCGCGACGGCATGCGCCATCGCGATGCGCCGTTCCAGCGCATCGTCCAGGCCATTGACATAGAACGGCACAATGGCGTGGTTCCTCTCATGCAAATCCTGTTCGGCGGGTTGGAGCCGGACGGGGAGCCCATCGCCGCCTCGGACGGTTGCCGGTTCGCCGCGGCCGACGATCACATGGAACAGGCGGCCAAGTCCGACCTGTCCATCGTCTACCGGCAAGGCGCCGGCCGGCTCGATCTATGGTGCCGCTACGATCCGGCATTGTTCGACCGCGCCAGCATGGAAAACCTGCTGGAGTGGTTCGGCAACGTGGCGGCCGCGGTGGCGCACGATCCCGACCAGGCCATCGGCGGCCTTCCCCTTATCGGCGAGGAAGACGGACGCCGCCTCATCGCCCGCTTCAATCCGCCGCTGCGCCCCTGCCCCTCCGACAGTTCGATCATCGCCCGGTTCGACGACGTGGCGCGCCGGTATCCGCAAAACACCGCATTGGACGAAAACGGGCAGGCCACCAGCTATGCAGCCCTGGCCGAACAATCCGCGCGGCTGGCCGCCGCCCTGGCCGCGGAGGGCCTGGATGCCGGCGATACCGTGGTGCTCGTCCTGCCCGTCTCCGGCCGGTTGATCAGCCTGATCCTGGCCATACTGCGCATCGGCGCCATCTACGTTCCGCTCGACCCGGCGCACCCGCACGCGCACCGGATCCGCCTCGCGGCATCGGTAGGCGCACGCGCCGTCATCGTGCCGGACGATGACAGCGAGGACTACGGCGGCATCCACATCCTGGATGCGCGAGCCCTGCATGCCCGGGCCGACGCGCTTGCCGCTCATGCCGGCGGCGCGCCCGCGGCGGCGGACGCCGCCTATGTCATGTTCACCTCGGGCTCCACGGGCGAACCCAAGGGCGTGGCGGTGCCGCACCGGGCCATCCTGCGCCTCGTGTTCGACACCAATTTCGCGGACTTCGGCCCCGACACCCGGGCCGCCGTGCACTCCAACCCCTCGTTCGACGCCTCCACCATTGAAATGTGGGCCCCACTGCTCAACGGCGGCGCCGCGGTCATCGTCGAGCGCGACGATATGCTCGACACTGGACGACTGCGGCGCGCGCTGGCCGAGCGCCGCATCAACTTCCTTTGGATCACCGCCGGCCTGTTCCACGAAGTGGCCGGCATCGATCCGACGGTCTTCGCCGGCAAGCGGCTGGTCATGACGGGCGGAGACGTGGTCAACCCCGATGCCGTGCGCACGGTGCTCGCCGCCGGCGCCGGCTCCGGACTCAGGCTGCTGAACGGCTACGGCCCCACCGAAAACACCACCTTCAGCACCACCTTCGACATCGCCGGCCTTGGCCCCGACAGCCTGTCCGTGCCCATCGGCAAGCCGGTAGCCGGCAGTACCGTCTATATTCTCGATGCTTTCGGCCAACCTCTGCCCGTAGGCGTGATCGGCGAAATCTATGTCGGCGGCGAAGGCGTGGCCAACGGCTACGTCGGCGACCCGCAGCGCACGGCAAGCGTGTTCCTGCCCGACCCGTACAGCGGACTCGATGGAGCGCGCATGTATCGCAGCGGCGATCATGGCCGCTGGCGCGCGGACGGCAATATCCTGTTCGCCGGACGCTCGGACGACCAGATCAAGCTGCGGGGATTCCGCATCGAGCTGAACGAGATCGCCGTCGCGCTCGGCCGCCATCCTGCCTTGCGCAACAACGTGCACGTGGCCGCGCCCCGCTTGGCCGGTGGCGAGCGCCGCATTGCCGCCTACATACAGCCCCATGCCGCACCCGCGCCCACGGCGGCGGAACTGCGCAGCTTCCTGGAACCGCTGCTGCCCGCGCACATGCTGCCGCACGCCTACGTCACCGTCGACGCGTTCGCGCTCAACCTGAACGGCAAGGTGGATCGCAAAGCATTGCCGCCGGTTCAGGATCACCACTACGATCACGCAGCGCAGTCCGTCGCCCCGCGCTCCGATGCCGAACACGCGCTGCATGCGATCTGGCAGGAACTGCTGGAAACAGCGCAATTCGGCGTCACCGACAACTTCTTCCATTTGGGCGGCGACTCGATCCTTGCGATCCGCATGGCCGCGCAAGCCACCGCCACCGGCCTGCCCCTCACGCCCGCCGACGTATTCCGCCTGCAGACGATCGAACGGCTGGCCGACGCCGCCGCCACGGCCCAGCCCCGTCCCAGGCGGATGGCCGCCGATCGCGTCTTTCCGGCCGAACTGGCGCCTGTCGCAACGCCCGCGCAACGCCAGCCCTTCCTGCTCGCCAGCCTGGTTCTGCCGCGCCGGACGGCCCTGGTCGAACTGGCGCTCATTATCCAAAGCCTGGCCGAACGCCACGAAGCATTGCGCCTGCGCTGGGTCCAGGACGAGCAAGCCAGCCGCCTGGAAATCATGGCCTATGTGGCTCGATTGCCCATACGCACCGTCGAGGCTCCGCATCTTGCCGATGCGGGGCTGGACGACTGGATCGCCGAGCATGCCGATCGCCTCGGCCGCGGCCTGGACACGGCGACCGGCGTACTCATCGCCACCACCCTGGTCGAACGCGGCCCGGAAACGCCGCAGATCGCCGTGCTGGCGCTGCACCGCGCGGCGGCCGACGCATGCACGCTGGCCCTTATCGCAGCCGAACTGGAAGCCATGCTCCATGGCGGCTCTACCTCCCCGCAGGCGCCCGAAGCCTCGGTGGCCTATGGCGACTGGCTCGACTGGCTCGAAAGCTATGCCGATCAGCAGGCGGCAGGCGAAGCATTCGAGGCCCTGGAAAGCACGCCCATGCGCACAGCCGCGCAACCGATGCTCACGCCCAACGAAGCGCCGCGCATCGTGGCTGAATGCCGCATGCCCAGAGAGACGGCCGATACCCTGATGCATCGTGTCACGGAGCAGTTGTCCGTGACGCCGCTGGACATACTGGCCTCGGCCTTCTGCGCGGCGCTGCCGCCCATGCAAGACGCGGACTCGGTGCTTATCGAGATCCTGGACGGGCAACGCCGGCTGCCTTCCGGCGCGCCCCGCGTCGACACACTGCCCGGCAACCTGGACAATGTCCTGCCGCTGCTGGCGCCCGCCGGCGCGCTGCCCATGCCTGAAAGGCTGTCCGCCATCAAGCTCGCCCGCCAGGCCGTGCAGGCCATCGCGCCGGCATACCGGACACTGAGGCAGACCTTCGATCTTCCCGCTTCGGCACTGGGCCTGGCGTGGCTCCCCGGCTTCGCCGAGCCGGCCGGGTTGCGCATGCACTCGCTCCCGTCGTTCGGCCCTTCGGTGCAAGGCATGCTGCTGGCGGATACCATCGACGGACAATTGCGCCTGGCCTGGGCCGGAGCGGAGCCAGCCGGCGGCGCCGCGCCACTGCTCGAGCGGGCTGCGCA
>JBEBXF010000279.1:0-4796 GCA_040391725.1 Eoetvoesiella caeni
CCGCAACAAAATAGCCCAATCGCTCGAATTGCCAGCAGGTTTCGGGGTCGGCATGGGTGCCCGGTTCGATCCAGCCCTGTACGGCCTGGAAGGAATTGGGGTTTAGGGCATCCAGAAAATTTTTGTCGCCGGCATCGGGATGCGGGTCGGCGAACAGCCGGTCGTACAGGCGGATTTCGGCCTGGACGGCGTGGGCTGCGCTGACCCAGGTAATGGTGCCCTTGACCTTGACGGCATCGGCGCCCGGCGTGCCGCTTTTTGTATCGGGCAGGTATTCGACATGCACTTCGGTGATCTGGCCGTCGTCGTTTTTGACGCAGCCCGTGCATTTGACGATGTAGCCGTATTTAAGGCGTACCGTATTGCCGGGGAACAGACGGAAGTATTTTTTGGGTGGATCTTCACGGAAATCGTCGCGCTCGATCCAGAGTTCGCGCGAAAAGGGGAACTCGCGCGAGCCGGCTTCAGGTTGGTGGGGGTTGCGCGGCGCATGGCAAAGCTCGGACTGGCCTTCGGGGTAGTTGGTGACGACCAGCTTCAGCGGGTCGAGCACGGCCACGCGGCGATCCGCCTTGGGGTCGAGGTCGTCGCGCAAGGCTTGTTCGAGCACGCTGTAGTCGATGCGCGAATCGGATTTGGACACGCCCAGCCGCTCACAGAACAGGCGGATGGATTCCGGCGTGTAGCCGCGCCGGCGCAGCCCGGCCAGCGTAGGCAGGCGCGGGTCGTCCCAGCCATTGACGTAGCCTTCGCGCACCAGTTCCAGCAGCTTGCGCTTGCTGGTTACGACATAGCTGAGGTTGAGCCGGGCGAATTCGTATTGATGCGGCAGGGGGTTGGCCAGCTCGCCCAGATCGGCCAGATGGTTCAGTATCCAGTCGTAGAAGGGGCGCTGGTCTTCGAATTCCAGCGTGCAGACGCTGTGGGTGATGCCTTCCAGCGCGTCTTCGACGGGGTGGGCCCAGGTGTACATGGGGTAGATGCACCATTTGTTGCCGGTGCGGTGGTGGTGCGCGTGCCGGATGCGGTACAGGGCGGGATCGCGCAGGTTCATATTGGGCGAGGCCATGTCGATTTTGGCGCGCAGCACCAGGCTGCCGTCCGGGTGTTTGCCGTCGCGCATTTCCTGCAGCAGGGCCAGGGATTCTTCGGCGGGGCGGTCGCGCCAGGGAGAATTCGTGCCTTTTTCCGTGAGCGTGCCGCGGGTGGCGCGCATCTGGTCGGCGGTTTGTTCGTCGACGTAGGCGTTGCCCGAGCGGATGAGCGCCTGCGCGAAGCCGTACATGTAGTCGAAGTAGTCGCTGGCGTAGTAAAGATTGTTCTCGCCCTGGTTTTCCCAGGTGAAGCCCAGCCATTTGACCGTGTCGATAATGGCGTTGACGTATTCGTCGTCTTCTTTTTCCGGATTGGTGTCGTCGAAACGCAGGTGGCAGACGCCCTGGAAGTCACGCGCCAGGCCGAAATTCAGGCAGATGCTTTTGGCGTGGCCGATATGCAGATAGCCATTGGGCTCGGGCGGAAAGCGCGTGCGGATTCTGGCGGCGTCCAGGCCGCCTTGCTGTTGCACCGAAGCCGGGCCGGGCTTGCCCGACCAGCGTTTGCCGGCATAGGCGCCATTGGCCAGATCCTGCTCGATGATGGTGCGCAGAAAATTGGACGCCGGGGGTGTCGAAGAAGATGAAGTCATACAGGGGTTGGAAAAAGACGGAAGTATCCAGTGAAATAAGCATTTTGCCACGTTCGGCGCCATTTGCCCCGCGCAGGATCCCCATGGCGGCCAAACTCGCTCCAAACTGGCTAAACTAGCGCTCATTATGACAAACTTGAACCTCTGGTTGTCCCAGACGCAGTTCTTCCTGAGCCTCGGCTTTTTATCGATCTTCCTGGCGATCGAAATCGGGCTGGCCTGGGTTCTGCTGTTCTTCAAGATCGGCGCTTCGTTCAGCGAGCGTGCCGGCTGGACGGATGCCTACCGCTTCTGGGTGCGGGTGTTCGCCCTGGCGGTCATTCTTACGCTGGCTTCCAGCATGCCCGTCCTCATCCAGGTCGGCAGCCTGTGGCCGGCCCTCATGGACAAGATCGGCGACGTGGCGGGGCCTTTGCTGGCCGGCGCCATCCTGACCACCTTCATCTTCAAGTCCTGCTTTCTGGGAGCCATGCTGTTCGGGCAGCGCTATGTGTCCGAACGCATCCACACGCTTCTCGTCCTGATGGTTGCCGTGGGCGTGACCGTCGCCGCGGGCTGGCTCGTGGTGCTGCTGGGCTGGATGCAGGCCCCGGCCGGCGCATTGCTGGTGGACGGGCAATATGCGGCGGTAGAGTGGGGCGATATTGTCCTCAATCCCTTCGCGGGCTGGATGTTCGGCCTGCTGCTGGTGGTGGCCGCGCTGACCGTGGCTTTTCTGCTCATGGGAGTCAGCGTGCGCCAGGCCTTTCGTCACCCGCTGGTCGAGGGCGAGCAATTGGCATTTCGCGCTGGGCTGTTCCTGGCCATGGCGGGCGTGGTGGCGCTGGCGGTAACCGTGGCCGGCTACGGACAGCAAGTGGCCATGCACCAGCCGGGCAAGGCGGCGGCCACGGCCGCCTACTGGCATGGCGGCGTGCAGCCCGACCTGGTTCTGGCGGCCTGGCCCGACCAGGCGCGCGGCGTCAACCGCGCCGCCGTGCTGTGGCATCACGCCGGAGGCCGCTGGCTGGCTCACGACGACAAGGGCGTGCTGATCGGCCTGGATCGGATTTCGGGCATGGAGCCTCCCGTGGCGCTTACTTTCTGGTCGTTCCGCCTGGTGCTCGCGGCCGGACTGGCCATGGCCGTTCTGGCCTGGGGCACCTTCTGGCGCCTGCGCAAAAGGCAGTACGATCCCGGCGTCCTGTCGGGAACGTGGCGCCGCCTTATTGCGGGCATGACGTTTTCGGGCTGGGTGCTGGGCCTGGCCATCATGTGCCACATGCTGTTCGGCCTGGCGCCGTATGCGGTCAACGGAACCATCACCTTGGCCGAGATCGTCGGCGATACCAGCCCCAATGTGCTGATGGCCGGCCTGGCGGTGTATGCGCTGGTCTACGCCGTGCTGTTGTATGGATTTTTCCAATTATTGACGCACATCGTGCGCTACGGCGTGGTGCCGATCGCGCGGCGCAGGGGGCGGGCATGATAGATACCTTGGTCAGTCTGCTGGGAATCAACGCCCAGGATCCTTCCTTCTGGATGCCCCTGGTCTTCATGGGGCTGTTGTTCGCGACCATTGTGGCCGGCACGGTGCTGGACGGCTTCGACATCGGCGTGGGCTGCCTGGTGCTGTTCGCGCCGCGCGAGCTGCGTCCGCGCATGCTGTCGCTGCTGAGCCCATGGCGCGACGCCAACGAGTTCTGGCTGTTCCTGGGCCTGGGCTTGTTCGTGGCCGCTTTTCCGCATGCCTGGGGAAGCATCATGGGCCAGTTGTATCTGCCCCTGTCTCTGCTGGCTCTGGGCGTATTGCTGCGCTCGGTGTCGTTCGAGCTGCGCTTGCGCTCTCCCATTGAAATGCAGGGGCGCTGGCTGAAGGGTTTTGCGCTGGGATCGCTCATTACCGCCGTGGCGCACGGCGTGCTGCTGGGTCAGTTGGTGGTGTCCTACCAGACCGATCTGGGCTATATGTGGTTTTCAGCATTTCTGGGCGTGTGCGCGCTGCTTGCCTACTGCCTGCTGGGGGCGTCGTGGCTCATCATGCGCGTGCGCGGCGAACTGCGCGTGCGCGCCGTCATGTGGGGCCGGCATGTCGTGCGCTGGGCCGCCGCGGGTTCGGTGGGGGTTTCCGTGGTGCTGGCCTTCGCCAACAGCGGGGTGTTCCTGAAATGGAGCGACGGCCCGCAATGGCCCCTGGTCGTGGGCTTGTGGGGGCTGCTGCTGGTTTGCTTCGTCACCATCGAAATGTGCTTGCAGCGCATGATCAACAGCAGCTACCGCAATACCGCGCTGCCCTTCGCCATGACCCTGCTGATCTTTCTGGTCACGCTGGGGGGGCTGGGCTACAGCTTTTTCCCCTACTTGGTGCTGGACGACATCACCATCTGGGATGCCGCCGCGTCGGTGGGGTCGCTGCGGCTCATTCTGGCGGCGGCGATCGTGGCCTTGCCGGTCGTGCTGATCTTCAATCTCTGGGTCTACTGGCGCATGTTCGGCCTGTCCAAGCCGCCTTCCCCACCCAAATTCAAGGGCTAGCGCGCCGCTCGGCCAATCCGTATCGTTGACCTTTGCGTCTGAACCGATCAGCCACGTGTTAGGCGGCGGATTCCGGGCCTTCCTCCAGCGGCAGCGTGATGGTGATCTTCAGGCCGCCCCAGGGCGCGTCGCCCAGGGTCAGCGCGCCGCCATGGGCTCGGGCGACGGCATTGGCCAGGGCCAGGCCCAGGCCGACCGAGCCGGTGCGCGTCCGTGCGTCGTCCAGGCGTGAAAACGGCCGCAATGCTTCGGCGCGGCGCGCTTCGGGAATGCCTTCGCCATGGTCTGAAATGGTCAGGATGGCGTTGCCGCCGTCGGCGCCCAAGGTGATTTCGACGGGCGGCGCGGCGTAGTTCATGGCATTCGTGACAAGGTTGTCCAGCAATCGGCCCAGCGCCAGGCGATCGGCCTTGACCATGAGCGGCGTGCTTACCGTTTCCCGCAGCTCGACCTGGCTGCCGGCGCTTTTCCAGGCTTCCACTTGCTCGTCCAGCCACGCCGCTATGTCCATGGAGGCGAAGCGGTAGGTGTTGGGATCGGTGCCGCGCACAAAGCCGATGAACTGGTCGACCATGCGCTGCATGTCCTGGATGTC
>JBEBXF010000280.1:0-4786 GCA_040391725.1 Eoetvoesiella caeni
GGTGAGCACCATGGCCACGCCGAAGGCGGCCAGGCGCACCACGGGGATGGTCAGCGGGCCCAGCGCAAAGTTATTGCCCGCATAGCTGGGGTTGATGGTGCGGAAGTCGGCCGAGAAGGCCAACTGGGCCAGATAGGTCAGCACCACCTCGAGCCCGAAGGTGATGAGCAGGGTGTTGAACATGGGCGCGCGCGCGATCAGGTTCAACAGGCCGCGCTGCAGGCCGTAGCCGAGGGCGAACAGGAGGCAGGCGGTGATGGGCAGGCCGAGGAACGGGTCGATGTGCAGGTAGGTGAACAGGTGCCAGGAGATGTAGGCCCCGAGCATGATGAAGGCCCCGTGGGCCAGGTTGACGATGTTCAACACACCCCATACCAGGGCCAGGCCTAGCGCCATGATGGCGTACAACCCCCCCTGCAGGATGCCGTTGACGAGGATCTGCAGCAGTAAATCCACGCGGGCTCCTATTTTATTTTATGGACATCGAACAATAAGCTTGCCGGGTCGAGTTCAGTGCGCTCGACCCGGCCCGGGAGTTGCAAAGTATGGCGATACGGCTCAGCGCCCCGACCAGGCGGGCATCGGGTACTTGGGCTGGGCCAGGAAGCTCTTGCCGTTGAATACCGCCTTGAGTTCGCCGCCCTGCACCTGCACTACGGTCTGATCCAGGCTGATCTGGCCCGTCTTGCCGAAGGCGATCTTGCCGTACAGGCTTTCGAAATCGCTGGCGGCGATGGCGTCGCGCACCTTCTTGGGGTCGAGCGAGTTGGCCTTCTCGATGGCCTTGACCAGGGTTTCCACGTCGGCCACGCCCGAGGCGGCATGGTAGTCGGGTTCGTAGCCATACTTGGCCTCGTAGGCGCTGGCGAATTGCGCCGCGTTGCCGAACCACTCGTCCTTGAGCGTGTCGCTGGGCAGCCAGGCGGTCATGCCGAAGGCATAGTCGGCATCCTTGCCCAGGGCCTTGCGGAAGTCTTCGCTGGGCACGCCCACCGTAAACGAGTACAGCTTAGGGGCCACGCCCAGGCTCTTGGACTCGCGCACGAAATTCAGGACTTCCGTTTCGTGGCCAGCTACCAGCACCGCATCGACCTTCTTGGATTTGATCTGCGACAGCAGCGAATTGAAGTCGCTGGTATTGGTGCTGTAGCGCTCGTCCATGACGGTGTCCACGCCGGCCTTCTTGAGCGCCGGGCGCGCGCCCTGGGCCACCGACACGTCGAAAGCGTCGTCGGCATACAGCAGCGCCACCGACTTGGGCTCGGGCTTGAGCTGCTTGAGCATGGCGATGGTGCTGCCGAAGTAGTCGCTGGCGGGGGCCAGTGTACCGAATATGTATTTGAAGTTGCGCGCGAAGATCTGGTCGGAGGCGCCGCCGCCCTGGACCATGGGTACTTGATATTTTTCCGAGACCGCCGAGTCGGCCAGGGCGAAGTTGCTGGCGAAGGGCCCGAGCAGCAGGTTGACCTTGTCCTTGGACACCAGCTGGGTGTATTGGCGCACGCTGAGGTTGACGTCGGACTGGTTGTCGTAGAGTTTCAGGGCCAGTTTGTAGGTCTTGCCATTGACCTTGACGCCGCCTTTCTCGTTGATCTTGTCGACGGCGATCTGGTAGGCGTCTTTATAGTAGCGGCCGGTGTTGGCCACGGGGCCGGTCAGTTGCACCGAGGCGCCAAGGACGATTTCATTGTCCGCCGCATTGGCTGCAGACATGCCCAGCGACAGGCTGATGGCCGTCAGGGCATAGGGAAGGGCACGCATAGAGCGCATGGATACGGGAAACATTATGAGTAACCTCCTTTGAGACGTCCCCCATTTTCCTGAATCCGCTTGACGGGAAACTGAATTTCCTTACAACTTGTCAGCTTTGTGCGCTTGCCAAGGAGGGTTGGCGTCGCGTCAGGCGGCGACATGCCCGATCATTATTTTCTAATTATTTGATTCAAAAGGATGTTTTACGGGAAGCGGAAGCCGGTTAGGATTTTCCCCATAAACAAAGGGCCCGGTCGCTGACCGGGCCCTTGAACCGCTAATCCGGCGAAAAACCGCCGCTTACTTCAGCAGCCGCCACTGACCATCCTTGACCGTGATCAGCTCCCGGCCCCGCTGGTCGAAGCCGCTGTGGTCTTCCGGCGTCATGTTGTAGACGCCTTGCGTCGCCACCAGCTCCTTGGTTTGTTCCAATGCGTCGCGCAACGCGCTGCGGAACTCCTTGGTGCCGGGCTTGGCCACCTTCTCGGCCTTGGGAATCGCCTCTTGAAGCAGCAGGCCCGCGTCGTAGACATTCGCCCCGAACGTCGCCGGCTTCTCGCCGTACATCTTCTCGTAGCGCGCGATGTAGTCCTCGGCCACCTTCTTCGACGCATTGCTGTTGGAGATTTCCGGCAGAACCAGCATCAGGCTGGCCGCCAGCACCGTGCCTTCCACGTCCTTGCCGCCCAGCTTCAGGAAGGCCGGCAGCGCCGCCCCGTGCGTTTGATAGAACGTGCCCTTGTAGCCCTGCTTGTACAGCGTAACCTCGGGCAGGACCGCGGCCGCGCCGGTGCCGGCGATCAGCACCGCGTCGGGCTTGGCCGCGAAAATCTTCAGCGCCTGGCCGGTGACCGAGCTGTCGGAGCGCTGATAGCGCTCGGTGGCGACGAGCTTGATGTTGTGCGCGGCCGCCATCTTGCTGATGACGTTCAGCCAGTCTTCGCCGAAGGCGTCGTTCAGGCCGATGAAGCCCAGGGTCTTGACCCCCGTTTTGACCATGTGCTTGATGAGCGCGTCGGCGATGATGTCGGTGTTCTGGGTGGTCTTGAACACCCATTTCTTTTCCGGCGACATGGGCAGCACGACCGAGGCCGTGCCCACGGGCGCCAGCATGGGCGTGCCCGAATCGGCCGCGAACTGGATGACGCTCATGGCGTTGGGCGAGCCCGACGGCCCGATCAGCGCGTCGACGTGGTCTTCGGTGATCAGCTTCTTGAAGTCGGTCACCGATTTGGTGGGATCGCTGCCGTCATCCAGCGAAATGTACTTGACGGTGATGTCGCCGATTTTCGTGGGCAGCAGCGGAACCGTGTTGCGCTGCGACTTGCCCACCAGCGCGGTCGGGCCGGTGGCCGAGGTGACCACGCCGACTGTTACCTGAGCCAGCGCCGGCGTGGCGCTGAACGCCGACAGAACGGTGAGGGCGATTGCGATTTGTCTGATCTTCATAATAGTTTTTCTCGTTCGGTTAGGGATGGGAAAAGGCAGCCTGTTATTGTTGAACGCCTTGTCTGCAAAGGCCGGCGTCCGGATGGCCTGGGATAACAATAAAACCACTCATCGGCATTGTCCAACATTTATGGAGGCAAAGCTTCTTTTTGCGACGAGCTGCAGGAAGTCTTCAGGGACATCCTAGATAACGATGGAGCCGATGCTGGCGCCGCCGCATACATAGAGGTTCTGGCCGGTGACGAAGCTGTTGGCCGGGTCGGCGAAGAACATGACGGCGCGCGCGACGTCGTCGGAGCGGCCCAGGCGCTGTACGGGAATGCCCTTGGCAATGTTCGTCTCGCGTTCGCTGCCGGCTTCCACCACGTCGTAGAACATGTCGGTTTGGATGGGGCCCGGCGAAACGACATTGACGGTGATGCCCTTTGGGGCCAGTTCCAGCGCCCAGGTGCGGGCCATGCCTATCATGCCCGACTTGGTGGCGGCGTAGGCGGTGCGGGTTTGCAGCCCCAGCGCGCCGCGCGAAGACATCAGCACGATGCGCCCGAAGCTCGCCGCCTTCATGGCGGGCAGGCAGGCCTGGGCCAGTGTCATGGCCGAACCCAGGTGGATCTGGGTCAGGCCCTGGAGTTCGTCCAGCGTGACTTCTTCGAGCAAGTGGGGCCAGATGACGCCGGCGTTATGGATGAGGTGGGAAACCTTGAATTCCCCGGTTACCTGGGCGGCGGCGGCCTGCGTGGCCTGCGCGTCCAGCAGGTCGACCTTCACCGAGTGCAGCCGGGCATGGGTGAAGTCCGGATCGCGGCGCGCCATGGAAATGACGGTGTAGCCGGCATCCAGAAGCTGGCGGCTGATTTCGGCGCCGATGCCGGCGCTGCCGCCGGTGACGATGGCTGTATGGGTAGTGGACACAATGAACTCCTGGGACGAATAGGCTTACGAAGCGTTGGGCACCAGCGCCAGCACGCGCAAAGGGCTGCCCGAGCCGCTGCGTATCTTCAGGGGCGCCGAGAAAATGACGGCGCCCTTGGGTGGCAATTGATGCAGGTTGGTCATGCATTGCAGCCCGTAGCGGTTGTTGCCGTGCATGAAGTAATGGCAGGGGTAGGGGGGATCCAGGTGCTGGGCTTGCCCCGCGTCGGTGCCGACCGATTCGGTGCCGAAGCCGTGCACGTCGCGTTCCTTGATGAGCCAGGGCACCACTTGCGCATCGGGGCCGGGCGAATGGGCGCCGTCGTCTTCCATGTTCAGGTAATCGTTGGGCTTTTGGCGCTGCGACCAGTCGGTGCGCATGAACACCCACGAGCGGGCGGGAATCGTGCCGTGCCTGGCTTCCCACTGCTTGACGAAATCGATGGTCAGCAGGAAGTCGGGGTTCTCGCGCGACTCGGCCGAGCAGTCGATGACGCAGGCATCGGCGATGAAGGACTCCAGGGGAATGGAATCGACGGTGTTGTCGGGCAGATCCTTGCCGGAAACCCAATGCACCGGCGCGTCGAAGTGCGTGCCGGTATGCTCGGACATGGAAAAATTGTTCCAGTACCAGGCGGGGCCGCGCTCGTCGTAGCGCGAGATTTCCTCGATG
>JBEBXF010000281.1:0-4785 GCA_040391725.1 Eoetvoesiella caeni
CGTGGTGCATTTTTCCAGCTCCCGGCCCGAGCCGGGGTTCGTCGAGCTGAAGTCCGGCAACCGGCTTATTCTGGGCGAGCCCGACGGCGCCATGTCCGAGCGGCTGGAGGTGCTGGTGCGCCTTCTTGAAAAAGGGGGCTTCCAGGCCGACGCCAGCTCCAATATCCGCGGGGACATCTGGTACAAGCTGTGGGGCAATATGACCATGAATCCGGTCACGGCCGTGACCGGCGCGAATACCCAGCAAGTGCTGGACGATCCTTTGCTCAATGAATTCTGCCGCGCCGCCATGCGCGAGGCTGCTCAAATCGGCGAGAAGGTGGGCTGCGCCATCGCCCAGACCGCCGAAGAGCGCAACGAAGTCACCCGCAAGCTGGGCGCCTTCAAGACCTCGATGCTGCAGGACGCCGAAGCCGGGCGCCCGCTGGAAATCGACGGGCTGCTGACCGTGGTGCACGAAATCGGCATCCTGGCCGGCGTAAAGACGCCGACCATCGACGGCCTGCTGGGCCTGACCCGGGTATTCGGACGGGCTCACGGCATTTACGGCTGCCCTTAGCCTCCAGGCGGGCGGCAAAGCCGCCTGCCCGGTTTCCATTTCCGCCGCTTCTTGGCCCATAGAGCCCACTATGGGCCTGTGCCCCAGCCGTCAGGCGGTCTGGCTGTCCAGGTCGGCGTGCTTGACCTTGGGGGGCGCCTGCACTTCGGGAGCCGCCGACGCGAGGATCTCCTCGCGGTTGCCGCTGAGCGGCGGGTAGATCCGCCGGCAATTGATGTTCTGCTTGGTGTTCTTGGCGGTTTCGCCGGAAGCAATGACCTGGCGATCCCAGCCCGTGGTGTACACCGCGCCCCAGGGACCCAGGTCGAGAATGGTGGTGTACCAGTCGATGTGCAGCGGCAGCATGGGTTTGCCCAGCAGGTCGGCGACGACATTGTGCCCGGCATACCGGCCCATGGGCCGGCCGTGCTGGCACGACATGACCGACGTATGGGGGTTGTCCAGCATGGACCAGGCGGCATCGCCGGCGGCGAAGACGTTGCGCAGGCCCTTCACCCGCATGAATTCATCCACGGCGACGCGTCCCTGGCGGTCTTTTTCCACAGGCAGCAGGTGGCCCAGGTCGTTGGCCTGCATGCCCGCGCACCAGACGACGGTGGGGGCGGGGATTTTTTCGCCGCTGGCCAGCGTAACGCCCGTTGCGTCGACGGCCGCGACGGCGATGTTGGTTCGGGTTTCCACGCCCAGCGCGGCCATGGCCTGGTTGATGACGGCCATGGCTTGCTCGCCCATGTCCGAGCCTATGGCGGGGCTGGAGTCGGCCAGAATCACGCGTACCGGCTCGATGCCATGGTGCGCCGCGCGTATGGCCTGGAGCCTGCCGGGAAGCTCGGAAGCCAGTTCGATGCCGGTGAGGCCGGCGCCCACGACCAGCACCGTGTACTTATCGTTGCCTGCCTGTGCCGCGCCGGGCAGGCCGGCAAGATGCCGTTCCAGACGCTTGGCGGCGTGGTAGGTATCGATGTCGAAGGAGTGCTCGGCCAGACCAGGAATGGGCGGGCGCCGCAACTGGCTGCCCAGGGCATAGACCAAGCGGTCGTAGGCCAGCGACTGGCTGCCCGCGGACGTATCGATGGTGACGGTCTGCCCATTGGTGTCGATGCCGGTGACGGCGCCTTGAACGTGGCGAACCCCGATGGGATCCAGAACCTTGGACAGGGGAATGACGGTGGACGCCAGATCCTGCTCGTAATTGCGGACGCGGATGCTGTGGAAATCGTTTTGATCCACGACGGTAATGCCGACCTCTTCGCTTCCCGCGCCAAGCTCGTCCAGTTTACGTGCCGCTCCGATTGCGCTCCACAGGCCCCCGAACCCGCTGCCGATGACGACGATGTTTTTCATTTGAACAACTCCTTTGAGTTTGCTGGTTGTTTGCACAGGCCCGGGAAGATGGTTTCGCCGGGCCGGGATAGGTTGTTTACATGCCGATGTAGTGGTGGATGAGATCCGGATTGGCGTCCAGCTCTCCCGAGGCGCCGCTCCACACCACCACGCCTTTTTCCAGGATGTAATGCTTGTCGGCCACGCGCATGAGCGCCGCCAGGTTCTTGTCGATGACCAGCAGCGCCAGCCCCCGGCTTTTCAACAGCACGATGCAGCGCCAGATGTCTTTGCGCACGATGGGAGCCAGGCCTTCGGTGGCCTCGTCCAGGATGAGCAGTTCCGGGTTGGTCATGAGCGCGCGGCCGATGGCCAGCATTTGCTGTTCTCCGCCCGAAAGATTGCACCCCAGGTGGCGTTCGCGTTCCCGCAGGCGTGGAAACAGGCTGTAGATGTCGTCCAGCGACCATCCGGGGCCGCTGCGGCCGGACTGTTTGGCTGTCGCCACCAGGTTTTCCCGGACGGACAGATTCGGAAACACGCGCCGTCCCTCGGGCACCAGGCCGATGCCGGCATGGGCGATCTGGTGGGGCTTGAGCCGGTTCAGGCTGGCGCCACGCAGCTTGACCTGGCCCTGCAGGCAGGGCTGCAGGCCCATGATGGTCTTGACGGTCGTGGATTTTCCCATGCCGTTCCGGCCAAGCAGGGCCACGCATTGGCCGGCCTCGATTTCCAGGTCGACGCCGAACAGCACCTTGCTGTCGCCGTAGGCGGTTTCAACGCGGTTCAACTGCAACAGGGGCGGACGCGGCGCGGCGTTGAGAGAGGCGTGTTCAGAATTCATCGTCGTCTCCGAGGTAGGCGTTTTTGACCTCCTGGTTTTCCTGTATTTGCTGCGGCGTGCCGCAGGCGATGGCCGTGCCGTACAGCAGCACGGTAATGCGGTCGGCCAAGGCGAACACGGCGTCCATGTCGTGCTCGACGAGCATGATGCTGTACTCGCCCTTCAGGCGCAGCAGCAGCTCCACCAGGCGCGCCGATTCCTGTTGGCTCATGCCCGCCATGGGTTCGTCCAGCAGCAGCACTTTGGGGCGCATGCCGAGCGTCATGGCGATTTCCAACTGCCGCATCTCACCGTAGCCGAGGGATCCCGCCCGACGATGGGCGGCCTGTTCCAGATCGACTTCGTGCAGGGCCTGGTAGGCGGGCTCGTACAGCGTTTTGTCGCTGCGCACGGACGACCAGAACCTGAAGCTCGATCCCTGGCGGGCCTGAACCGCCAGCATGACGTTGTCGAGGACGGAGAAATCCTTGAATATCGACGTGATCTGGTACGAGCGGCCGATGCCGTGCAAGGCCCGCGCATCGACCGTGGATCGAGTGATGTCCGCTCCGTTGAAGAGGATCCGTCCCTGGTCGGGCAAGACCTCTCCCGCCAGTTGATGGATGAACGTGGTTTTCCCCGCGCCGTTGGGGCCGATGATGCCGTGCAGCTCGCCCTGGCGCAGGGTCATGCTCAGGTCGTTGGTGGCCGCCAGGGCGCCGTAGCGCTTTACCAGGTTCTGCACCTGTAGGATTTCAGTCATGGCGGCCTCCTTTGGCGGCGAACGATCCGTACAGGCCACGCCTGAGGAACAGCACCACCAGCACGATGAAGACGCCGAAGAAGCCGAGCCAGTGCGTGGTGATGAGATCGGCCGCGTTGCCGGGCAGTTCGATGGGCATGGTGGACAGGAATTCCTCGAGTCCGACGAAGGCGATGGCGCCGATCAGCGGCCCCAGCAGCGTGCCCAGGCCGCCCAGCACGCACATCAGTATGAGATCGCCCGAGAGCGTCCAGCTCATGTAGGAGGGCGATGCGAACAGGGCGAGATTGGCGAGCAGCACGCCGGCCAGCACGACGATCTGGGCGGAAACGACGTAGGCGAACAATCGGTAGCGGTTTGCCGAGAATCCCAGGGCGTACATGCGGCGCGTATTCTGTTTGCAGCCGCGGATCACGGTGCCGAACCGGGAATGGATGAGGCGGTACAGAAGATAGGCCGCCGCGGCCAGTATCCCAAGAACCAATAGATAGAACTGGTAGGGGTCGCCGATGTCCATGCCGGGCACGGTGCTTCGCGTTGCGATCTGCAGCCCATCGTCCCCGCCGTATTGTTTCAGGCTGATGGCGAGGAAATAGAACATTTGCGCAAAGGCGAGGGTGATCATGATGAAGCCCATGCCGTCGACCTTGAGGCAGATGTAGCCGACCAGATACGACACGATCGTGCCGATGGCAATGGCCACCGCGAGCTGGGCCAGCGCCGAGTGCACGCCGTAGGTGGAAAGTATGCCGGCGGCGTAGGCGCCGATGCCCAGGTACAGGGCATGGCCGAAGCTGACCATGCCGCCGTAGCCGAGGATGAGGTTGAGCCCCATGGCGGCCAGGCCCAGAACCATGGCGCGCGAGACCAGATCCAGGTAGTAGGTGTGGCCCAGGAATAGCGAGGCCACGGGAACCAGGGCCAGCGCAAGGAATATTGCCGCGGCGGGCAACAGTTGCCGGATACGATGCGCTTGCGGGGAAGCAGGGGCTTTGGCGGGGCTGTGTTGCGCCTGTACCGGCCGGGCGGAGATGCCGCCCAGCGGCATTGCCTGGCGAGTTTGTTCTGATAGCATGTGTTCACCCGTTCCTGACTGGAAATAGCCCGTGCGGCCGGATGGCCAGTACGAACGCCATGAGTAGATAGATCAGCATGGAGGCCACGGCCGGGCCGGCGGCCTGGGCCAGCGACTTGGCCAGCAGCTCGTTGAAGGCGGCCGGCAGGAAGGCTCGCCCCAGCGTGTCGACGAGGCCGACAATGAGCGCCCCGTAGAAGGCCCCGCGTATCGAGCCTATGCCGCCCGTGACGATGACGACG
>JBEBXF010000282.1:0-4781 GCA_040391725.1 Eoetvoesiella caeni
CCGGCTGCACCGACAGGATGGGGCCGGCCATGACGCCGCCGAGCCCGGCCAGGCCGGCCCCCAGGCCGAAGATCAGGGTGTTGAGCCGCCGTATGTTGGTGCCCATGGCATCGACCATTTCGGCGTCGGCGGCGCCGGCGCGAATGAGCATGCCGACCCGGGTCTTGTTGATGAGCAGGTAAAGCCCAAGCCCGCACAAGAGCCCCACGGCGATGATGAAGATACGATACGAGGGGTATGAAAACCCGAGGAAGTCGAGCGTGCCCCGCAATGCCTGGGGCGCATTGATGTAGATGGGAGCCGATCCCCATATGTAGCGCACGACCTCGTTGAACACGAGGATCAGGCCGAAGGTGGCGAGCACCTGGTCGAGATGCTCGCGCGAGTAAAGCCCCGCCAGGACGATGCGGTCCAGGGCGATGCCGATCAGGATGGCCGCCGGGATGGCGGCCATCAGGGCCAGGGCGAAGGAGCCATACAGGTTGAAGACGGCCGCCGCCACGTAGGCCCCCATCATGTACAGCGAACCGTGGGCAAGATTGACGAAATTCATGATGCCGAAGATCAGCGTCAGCCCTGCGGACAGCAGGAACAACAGGACGCCGAACTGCACACCATTGAGAATTTGCGTTGCCAGGAGTTGTGGATCCATTTCTCGATGCGCCTGTGGGTTATTTCATTGGGCAATCTTGGTGATAGGCGTCTTGCTGGGCCTTGAGCGGAGTGGCGATTTTCTTGAGCGTGAACTGACCCTGCGCATCCTTGACGACTTCGAATACGGACAGATCCTGGATGGGGAAGTTGTTGTTGCCGAACTTGAAGTCGCCGCGCACCGAGGGAAAGTCGGCTTGCTTGAGGGCGGCCATGAACGCGGCCTTGTCCTCGACGTGGCCCTTGACCTTTTGAATGGCCGAGTCCAGCAATTGCGCGCCGTCATAGCTTTGCGCCGCGAAATCCGAGGGGATGCGCTTGTATTCCTTTTCGAACTCGGCCACGAATTTCTTGTTGGCGGCATTGTCCATGTCGGGGCCCCAGACGGGACTCGTGATGACGCCCAGGGCGCTGTCGCGTTGGGCGGGAAGATTGATGGCGTCGGTCGTCGAGGTGGACAGGACTGGGATCTTGCCCAGCAAGCCGGCTTGCTGCCATTGACGCAGGAAGTTGACGCCCAGTCCGCCGGGATAGAAGACATAGACGGCGTCGGGTTTTTCGGAGGCGATCTTGGCCAGCTCGGCGGAGAAGTCCTGCTGATTGAGCGGCGTGTAGATTTCGTCGAGCAGGGGAGCCTGGTAGTAGCGCTTGAAGCCGGTCACGAAATCGAAACCCGACTGATAGTTGGGCACCATGGTGATGATTCTTTTATACCCCTTGGACTTGGCGTAGCTGCCCATACTTTCGGCTTTCTGGTCGTTCTGGTACGAGGTGCTGAAGAAGTACGGAGAGCATTCCTTGCCGGCTATCTGGCTGGGGCCCGCATTGGTGCCGATGAGAAAGACTTCTTTTTGGGTGATGGGCGCATGCACGGCAAGCATGACGTTGGAGAAGGTCACGCCGACGATGATGGGCACGCCGTCTTTGTCGATGAGCCGTTTTGCCAGTTGCACGCCGACAACGGGCTTGATCTGGGCGTCGGCCTTGAGAACCTCGATATGGCGGCCGCCCAGCTTGCCGCCGTTGTTCTTGAGGTAAAGCATGAACCCGTCGTACGAGTCCTGGCCCAGGGCGGCTTGCCCGCCTGAAAACACGCCCATGAAGCCGATTTTCAGATTGTCGTGATTCTCTTGTGCGGGAGCGGCGTTGGCCAAAGCCATGGCCAAGCCCAGGCCGGTTGCGGCCATTGCCTTCAAGAAATGTCGTTTCATGCTGTCTCCTTGTTCCGCCGGAAGGGCGGAGATTTTGTCGTGATCGTTTTGCTGTGACCGGCCGCGGGCTGCGCCGTATTTTTAATCTGGATACTTGGTATCTAGATTATGCAATGAATTCTATGGCGATCGCGGGAGCTAGTCAACAATAATCTGGACATATATAATCCAGGTCATAAGGTATACGGATTAGAATATTATGCGCATGAACGAAGGCGTGGAGTGGGGTCTGCATTGCTGCGTGGCGCTCGGCTGGATCGGGCAGAACGAAGTCATTTCCACCACCAAGCTCGCGGCCAAGTTCGACTTGCCGGCCGCCTATCTCAACAAATCGCTGCAGGCGCTCGCCCGCGCCGGCATCCTGGTGTCGTCGGCGGGGCCGAAAGGGGGGTTCCGGCTTGCCCGCTCGCCCGAAAAAATCACCCTGTTGCAGGTCGTGGACGCCATAGAGGGGCCGGATGCGGCGTTTCGCTGCACGGAAATCCGTCGCGCCGGAGAGGGCGCCTCGCCCGCCCGTGAATGCCGCAAGCCATGCGCCATCACGTCGGCCATGCGCCGGGCGGAAGCCGCCTGGAGGCGCGAACTGGCCAGCCAGACCGTGGCAACGGTCATGCAGGACGCGCCTCCGGCCGCCGCCGAACGCGCGATCCAGTGGTTCGAAAACATGCGTTCAGCATCGGCGGCCTGACCCGTTGCGTAAATAGACGCGTCGGCAAGGCCCTGCTACAGTACTGAAATGGAAGTGCCCGGTTTCGGGCTGTCGCGCCGATGCGGGCTTTTTCACGCCTTCATTGCATGCACGAATCGCAATTTGCTCCAGCCATTTTGTTTCAGGATTGCCATGCCATCGCTACGTTCATTTTCGGCCGATTCGATATCCGGCGATACCGTCGAGCTGTCCCGCTATGAGGGGCAGGTGGCGCTTATCGTCAACGTGGCCTCCCAATGCGGCTTCACCCCCCAATATCAGGGCCTCGAAGCGCTTTACCGAAAATACCAGGACCAGGGCTTCACGGTTCTGGGCTTTCCCTGCGATCAGTTCGGCCACCAGGAACCTGGCACCGAAGCCGAGATCCTCGATTTTTGCACCACGAAATACGACGTCGATTTTCCCCTTTTCGCCAAGATCGACGTCAATGGCTCGGGCGCGCACCCCTTGTACCAATGGCTCAAAGGGGAAAAATCCGGGGTGCTGGGCACCCAGGCCATCAAGTGGAATTTCACCAAGTTTCTTGTGGGCCGCGATGGGCATGTCCTGAAGCGCTACGGTTCTTCCACCACGCCCGACGAGCTGCGCGGCGATATCGAGCAGGCGCTGGCCACGCCGCGCGCCTGAAGCGCTACCATGGCGGCACCCGCATCCGATGACCCTTGTCCGGCGGCGCGCAGCCGGCCTATTTCCGTTTTCATTCCCGCCACGAAAGGATTGCAATGATCGATCTGTATTACTGGACGACGCCCAACGGCCATAAAATCACGCTCTTCCTCGAAGAAACGGCAACGCCCTACACCTTGCACGCCGTCAACATCGGCAAGGGCGATCAGTTCAAGCCGGAATTCCTCAAAATTTCCCCGAACAACCGCATTCCCGCCATTATCGACAACGCGCCCGCGGACGGCGGGCAGCCCATCTCGCTGTTCGAGTCGGGCGCCATCCTCTTGTATCTGGCCGAGAAGACCGGGCGCTATATTCCGTCCGATTTGCGCGGCCGCGCCGATGTCCTGCAGTGGCTGTTCTGGCAAATGGGCGGGCTGGGCCCCATGGCGGGTCAGAACCACCATTTCGCCACCTATGCGCCGGAAAAACTGCCTTATGCCATCGACCGCTATACGCGCGAAACCAGTCGCCTGTACGGGGTACTCAACAAGCGTCTGGCCGACCGCGAGTTCATCGCGGGCGATTACTCCATCGCGGACATGGCCTGCTATCCCTGGATAGTCCCCCACGAGAAACAAGGCCAGGATCTTAACGAGTTTCCGCAGCTCAAGCGCTGGTTCGACGCCATCGCCTTGCGTCCGGCCACCGTTCGAGCCTACGCAAAAGCCGCGGCCATCAACACCGAACCAACCGTCCACACCGAAGAAGCACGCAAAATGCTGTTCGGCCAGGACGCCCACACGGTCAAATAATGCGCATGAAAAAAAACCCCGCCCGCTGTTTCCGCACCGCCGCGCTGGCTACCGGCATTGCCGTGCTGCTGTCCGCCTGCGCCAGCGGCCCGCGCGACAATATCTCCATGATTCCGGGGGATCAGATCGCCCAGCAAACCAGCAAGGAGGGCTTGTTTACGCAGCCCGTCAAATGGGACCGCAAAAAGCCCGGCTGCTCGGGCGATTGCCCCGAAATCAAGGTCGACTCCCTGGTGTTTCCGGGCATGCCCAAGCTGACCAAGCTCGTCGATTACGCTCTGGCCGTCATGACCGGCGTCAACGACGATCATCCGCACCCCTATACCAGCCTTGCCGAGTACGAAGCCTACTTCTGGAAGACCGCCGCGCCGCGCGATTCGACGGTCTTTTCGGCCAAGACGCCGTATCGCAACAAGAACCTGACGGTGGTCGAACTGAATACCTGGCAGTACTTTACCGGCGCGGCCCACGGCATTTCAGCCACGCAATTTCTCAACTGGGACAATGCGAAGGAAAAGGTGCTTGGCCTGAACAATGTTATCGAGCCGGGCAAGCACGATGCCTACGTGGCGGCGCTCAGGCAGGCGCATGCAAAGTGGCTGGCCGCCAATCCGGACGCCAAGGCCGACCCGGCCACCTACAACCGGATCTGGCCCTTCCAACCCAGCGACAACTTTGCGTTTTCAGATGCCGGGCTGGTCGTCAAGTACAACTCGTACGAAATCGCGCCGTATTCGTCGGGGCAGCCCGAACTGCTGATTCCCTACGCCGATTTGCAAGGGGTGCTCA
>JBEBXF010000283.1:0-4751 GCA_040391725.1 Eoetvoesiella caeni
TGATAGCGTTCATGCCAGTATTGCCGGACTTCGTAGACGGGAGTGGGGAAGGGCCTTTCGAAGGCCTTTACGCGGCCGCCCTTGGCCAGGGTGTTGGCCAGGCGGGCGGGAACGATGGCCAGCAAATTGGTGGCGGCGATCATTTGCTCGAGCCCTAGAAAGGAGGAGACCCTGAGTTTGATCGTGCGGCTTATTCCCTTGGCATGCAGTTGCTTGTCCAGCAATGAGTGGCCGGTGCCCGGCGCCACAAGGGACAGGTGTTCTTCTTTCAGGAGCTGCTCGGTGCTTAGCGTATGGCCGGTAAGGCGCGGATGCTCTTTTCGGGCGATGCAGGCGTAATGTTCCGCGAACAGCCGCTGTTGGTAGAAGCCTGTATTCACTTCCGCGGCGTAGCCGATGGCGAGGTCGATTTCGCCTTGCGCCATGGCCAGGGCGGTTTGGTCGTTCAGGTCGGTGGAGTCGATCTGGATGTGCGGCGCGGCCGATTCGAAGATGGTCAGCAGTTCGGGCAGCATGACCATTTGGGCGACATGGCTCAGCCCCAGCTGGAACCGGCGCAGCGAGCTTTCGGGGTCGAAATGGACGAGCTGCCCGCGATTCGGGCCAAGCAGGTCCAGGAACTGTTCTATGGGGGCGATAAGACTTTGCATCAGGGGGGTGGGCATCATCCCCTCTGGTGTCTTGACGAACAAAGGATCGCAGAAATGCGTGCGCAAATTTCCCAGGCGCACGCTGATGGCGGGTTGGCTCAGGCCGACATGGCTGACGGAACCCGAAACGCTTCGGGTTTTATAGATTTCTTTCAGGATGAGGAAATCCGATAGATCGAGGTTGGCCATGAAGCTTGCGGACTGTATTTAAAAAGGCAATTCAGGATATTAAGGGTAGGGCATTGTGGCGGCCTTAGCAATGCCCGAGAATGATTTTACTAACGAGGATTCATCATGCGCATATGTCGGTTTAACAAGGATCGCCTTGGGGTGGTCGAGGGCGGATCGGTTTTCGATGTCACGGCGGCACTGGATGTCTTGACGGCCAGCCGCTATCCGCTGCCAAGCTTCGATCCATTCATCGCCAATCTTGAGCAGGTGCGCCAGCGCATCGGCGAGCTTCTGCCGTCGGCCGCCCGGCTGGCCCTGGAGGACGTGCAGTTGCTGAGCCCCATTGCCAATCCCGGCAAGCTGGTCGCGGCGCCTGTCAATTACACCAAGCATCTGGAAGAGGCCCGTGCCGACGCCGGTGTTCATCACAACGGCAAGATCGAGGAAATCCAGCGCATCGGGCTGTTCCTGAAAGCCAACAGCTCCATGGTGGGCCCCAGCGAAGGCGTGGCCATACGCCACCCCGAACGGCGCAACGATCACGAAATCGAACTGGCGGTGGTCATCGGCACGCCGGGGGTTGGAATTTCCCGTGCCGATGCCTGGAGCCATATTGCCGGCTATTGCATAGGCCTGGACATGACCGTGCGCGGCCCCGAAGAACGAAGCCTGCGCAAGTCGGTCGATAGCTACAGCGTGCTGGGCCCGTGGTTCGTCACGGCGGACGAGCTTCCCGACCCGACCAGCCTGGATTTCCAGCTTACGGTCAACGGCGAAGTCAGGCAGCGCGCGAACACCCGGGACTTGCTCATGGACATTCCGGCGCTCATCGAATTTGCGTCGTCCTTCTATACCCTGCATCCGGGCGACGTCATTTTTACCGGCACCCCCGAGGGCGTTGGGCCGGTGCATGCCGGAGACCTCATCGTTGCGGAATTCGACCGGATCGGGCGCATGGAAGTTGCTGTCCGGGCTGCGTAGCGCATGGGCCGGCGATGAGTTCCTCCGAGAATTCCCGTATCTACATTCACGAGGTGTCGGTTCGGGATGGATTCCAGATCGAGCCGGAGTTCATCCCCACCGAGCAGAAAATCGCGCTGATCAATGCGTTGAGCCGTACCGGGGTGGCCAAGATAGAGGTGACGTCGTTCACGTCGCCCAAAGCCATTCCGGGCCTGGCGGACGCCGAAGCCGTAATGTGCCGGATCGACCGGATTCCCGGCGTTCAGTATGCGGCGCTGGTGCCCAATATGCGAGGGTGCGAACGCGCATTGGACTGCAAGGTGGACGAAGTCAATATGGTGATGTCCGCAAGCCAAAGCCACAACATGGCCAACTTGCGCATGACGTCGGAGCAGTCGCTGGATCAGTTTGCCGAAATCGCCAGGGTCGTGGATGGAAAGGCGTTCTTGAACGCTTCGCTGTCCACGGCATTCGGCTGTCCGTTCGAAGGCGAGGTGCCCCTGGCGCGTGTGCTGGACATCGTCGATCGGTTTGCCGATATCGGCATGCAGGGCGTCACGCTATGCGATACGACGGGTGTCGCGAATCCGCGGCAGGTCAACGAGGTTTGCCATGTGGTGCGGGATCGCTGGCCCGGCCTGGTGTTCACGGCGCATTTCCATAATACGCGCGGCATGGGGCTGGCCAATGCCTTGGCCGCTTTGCGGGCGGGCATCGACCGTTTCGATGCCTCGCTCGGAGGGCTGGGCGGCTGTCCATTCGCGCCGGGAGCCAGCGGCAATGTCTGCACCGAGGATCTGGTGCACATGTTCGACGCCATGGACTGCGCAACAGGCGTCGACCTGGAGGGCCTGCTCGAGCTGGCAAGGCTCTTGCCCGCCATGGTCAAGCACGATATTCCCGGACAGGTGGTGAAGGCGGGCCCCTCGACCCGGCGCTATCCATTGCCCGGCGGGCAGGGCGGAGCCCAACCGACTGCAAGTCCTTTATGCCATTGACCTGCAGCTACGAAGCGGTGCGCCGCCAGCAAGAGCCCTGGCTGTTTGCAGGGGCCTGACGCCGCCGGACGCCTGAATCCGAATGTCGCGGCATTCGGTGCTTGCGCTATTTATAATGGATGCCGCACGGATGGCGGCTTTACGTATATTTGCCCGGGCTGGCGAAAGACCAGCCCTTCGCTCAATAGGATCAAGCAATGACTCAGACGGTTCAGGAATCAAACCAGGAAGCAAAGCAGGAACAGGCTTTGGCGGGCGTCAAGGTTCTTGAGCTGGGATCCTTGATTGCCGGCCCCTATGCCAGCGCCCTGTTGGCCCAGTTCGGCGCCGATGTCGTCAAGATCGAAGCCCCGAAGGGGGGCGACCCCTTGCGCAGTTGGCGCAAGCTGCACGAAGGCACGTCGTTGTGGTGGTATGCGCAAAGCCGCAACAAAAAATCGGTGACCCTGGACCTGAAGTCGCCCGAAGCACAGGAAATCGTCCGCAAGCTGGCCGCCGAGGCCGATGTCGTCATCGAGAATTTCCGGCCCGGCACGCTGGAGAAATGGGGCCTGGGCTGGGAGCAGCTTTCGGCGGTCAACCCTAAGCTCATCATGCTGCGGGTTTCGGGCTATGGGCAGACAGGCCCGTTCAGCCATCGGCCGGGTTTTGCCGCCATTGCGGAATGCATGGGCGGCCTGCGCTATGTAACGGGCTACCAGGATCGCGCGCCGGTGCGCGTGGGCGTGAGCCTGGGCGATACCCTGGCGTCCTTGTACGGCGTCATCGGCGTGCTCATGGCCTTGCATCACCTGAAGGCCAATGGCGGCAAGGGCCAGTTCATCGACGTGGCCTTGAGCGAAGCCGTCCTGGCGGTCATGGAAAGCCTGATCCCCGAATACGCCATGACAGGCCATGTGCGCGAGCGCACGGGCGCCGCACTGCCGGGCATCGTGCCTTCCAATACCTATTTGTGCGGAGACGGGCGCTACGTCGTCATCGCGGGCAATGGCGACGGCATTTTCAAACGCCTGATGGCGGCGATGGGGCGCCAGGACCTGGCGGACAATCCCGAACTGGAGCACAACGACGGGCGTGCGCGCCATACCGAAATGCTGGACGGCGCCATCCAGGAATGGGCGGGCAGGCACGACCTGGAAACCATACTCGGCGTGCTGGAGACGGTTTCGGTGCCGTGCGGCCGCATCTATACGGCCGAAGACATCTACAACGACGCGCATTTCCGCGCGCGCGAGATGATCCAGCGGTTTCAACTGCCCGACGGCAAGCCTATCGATCTGCCGGGCATCGTTCCCAAGCTGAGCGCCACGCCGGGCAAGACTGCGTGGTTGGGGCCCAAGCTGGGCGAACACACCAAAGAGGTACTGGAATCCATTGGCGTGACGCCCGAGCAATTGATGAAATTGCGCGAGGCAGGGTTGGCTTGAAGCGGGGAAAATGAATTCCGTGCCGGCCTGGTATGTGGTTTATTGTATATTTCATATTTATATTTCATAAATAATCGTATACCAAAACATACACAGAATCGCTCAAAAACCGTATAGTCAGGCTAAGCAGCCTGTGTGTCAGAAAGCAGGGCGCTTGCATAGAGCGGGGCCGCTGCAATGGTTCCAGCCGCCCGCAGCCTTGCTGCATCAAGAATGTTTTTGGCCTGGCAAAACCTGCCGTCGAAGTCGTATTCGTGCGCTGAGCACATAACCGGCATTTTCTCATTTCCGTTTTCAAGAGGTCTACACCTATGTCATACGTTGTGACTCCTCCCGCCACCGTTGCCGTGCCCGTCGTCGGCAGCAACGACACCTTCCCCGTTCGCCGTGTGTATTGCGTTGGCCGCAACTATGCCGCTCATGCCCGCGAAATGGGCTTCGACCCCGATCGCGAACCGCCGTTCTTCTTTTGCAAGCCGGCCGATGCGGTCATTCCCGTCGCCTACGGCGAAACGCTGGAAATCCCCTATCCTTCGGAAACT
>JBEBXF010000284.1:0-4745 GCA_040391725.1 Eoetvoesiella caeni
TACAGCCATGATTTTCGATGCGTGAATGCGATCCAGCAGCCAGCCAGTGCACAGGCGCCCGAAGATCAGCGCTATTCCGAGAGTTGCCTGCAGCCCGCCGGCAGCCTGGGGCGTCATGCCCAGATCGATCAAAACCCGGGTCTGGTGGACGATGGCCGAGGTGGTCACCGCGCCCAGCAGGGAAAACGCCACCACGATCGTTTTCATTTCGCGTGTTTTCCAGGCGGCTTTCAAATCCATGCCGCGCAGGGCGGCTGTTGCCTGCGCTTTTTGCGGAGCCGAGTCTTTGCGATCCTTCAGAAAGAAGAAGGCAATGGGCCACGTCACTGCAATGGCCACCAGGCCCAGGGCAACGTAGGCATTGCGCCAGCCATAATGAGTCATGATATAGACCGCGAATGGCGGCAGTATGGCTGCGCCGATGCCGATCCCCGCGTTGGCAACGCCGAATGCAAGGCCCAATCGGCGTTCGAACCATATGCCGGTCAATTTCAGGTAGGCGATCGGCCAGGCCCCCAGCCCGCACCACGCTATAACTACCCAGGCGGCGTAGAACACCCAGATATTGTCCGGCAGAAAATACAAGCTTGCGAAACTCAGCCCCAGCAATGGCACTGAGCACAGCACCATGGGCCTGCCGCCGAAGCGATCGACCAGCCGGCCCTGGACAATCGATGTCAGCATGATCATGACTGAAATCACCATGGCTCCGGCGGAAATCGAGGCAATGCTCCAGCCGAATTCCTTATGCAGCGGAGTGATGAAGGTGCCAAAGCAAAACACCAGCAGCACGCTCGGCCCCAACGATAGCCCTATCGTGCTGGCCAGCGTGGTTACCCACCCTTGATATATTTTGCCCGATGAGTCAATGAGCTGTTCGCTTTCTGTTGTGTGGCTGTTCATGTATGTCTCCCGCCTTTTGATTGAATTATCTTTACCGCTGAACTCCTACCGTATTGCGTAATGTTCCGATGCCGGTGACTTCGACCTCGATGATGTCCCCGTCCTTCATGTACACCGGCGGCCTGCGCCCGACCCCGACTCCGGATGGAGTGCCCGTCAGCAGCACATCGCCTGGCTTGAATGCATACCACTTCGAGAAATACGAGATAGTGTCGGGAATGCTGAATATCAGGTCGCCAATCGGCGACGACTGCATGACGTTGCCGTTCAGGCGCGTTGTCAATTGCAGGGCATTGACATTTGGCACTTCATCGGTGGTCAATAATGCCGGGCCAAGTGGCGTGAAGCCCGGGAACTGCTTGCCCATGATGTTCACTTCCCAGGTGCGCCGAGCGTCCCAGGGGCTTGCCGCCAGCCAGACTTCTTCAACCCAGTCGCGCGCCGATACGTCGTTGGCCACGGTATAGCCCGCCACGTAGTCCATGGCCCGGTCGGCATCGACGCCATGACACTCCCGGCCGAACACCACGGCAAGTTCTCCCTCGTAGTCCATATGCCTGGCCGCATGTGGCGGAATGGGGATGTCTGCGCCCGTGCCTGTTATGGAGTTGACGCTTTTCATGAAAGCGGTGGGGTGCGGCGGCGCCGGGGTGCCGGCCATTTCCGCCAGATGCGAGCGATAGGCCAGGCCGGCGGCAATCACCAATCGTGGTGCTACTGGAGACAGCAGCCGCGTTGACGCGGGAGACAAGGCCCCGGCGGCGCGCAATGCTTCCATATCGTTTGGCGACGACAGTGCTTCCACCCGCCGCACGATCCGCCGGGCGACATCCAGCCCTTCATCTCCGGCATCCAGCATGTCGCGGACATTATCCGGCAGCCAGGCTTCGATGGTGCCCGGTAACGCGGCCCGTTGCAGATGCAGCACCTCGCTGGAAGCCAGGATGGCGCCTGGTGCGCCTTTGGAGCCGCTATCGATGGTGACGAGTTTCATGATGCCATGCCTATTGCGACGTGGAAAAACGGTCGCCGAAGTCGAAATAATCGTCGTGCTGGAAACCGTTCTCGTAGTATTGGATTTCCCACCAGTTGTGGTCGAGGTCTTCCATGTAAAAGGAATACACGCCATGCATGTCCATGACGTCCAGTACCTGCCTGATGGCGTATTTGTCTTTGTATTCCAGCGCCTTGGCGTGGGCTTGGTCCACTTCCTCGCGGCTCGTCACATCCAGCCCCCAATGGTTCAGTACATTGCAGGGATGAATCTGGTCGCCCACCTCGACGCAGACGATGTGGAAAGCCATGCCCAGGCGGACTGCCAATGCGCTGATCGCATGATGCACGCACTCCAGCCCCAGGAATTCTTCATAGAATCTGCGGGATGCTTTCAGGTCGAAGCATTCGAGGGTGCCGTGTCCAAGCACGTATGGCCTGAGCACGGAATGCCGCTCTGCCGGATCTATGCGGCAGGATTCTGGCATGGGATTGGTCGAGGTCGTCATGTTCAGTCCTTGGTGTTTGCTGGCGGAATCGCCTTGTCGGCCTCGCTGACGAAGGCGTCGGCGTGGAATTCGCGTTCGGGAAGCCGGCAGTCGGCGATGAAGTCGCGGCGTGCCGCATCGATCATGACGGGCGCTCCGCAGGCATAAACCTGATGGTTCTCCAGGCTTGGGTAGTCCTGCATGACGGCCCGATGCACAAAGCCATCGCGCCCCTGCCAGTCACATTCGGCGGTGGCGTTGCTAAGCACCGGCGTATACCGGATATGCGCATGGTCGCGCGCCCATTGCCCGGCGAGTTCGTTCAGGTACAGGTCGGCGCGTTTTCGCCCTCCCCAATAGATATGCATGGGCCGGCTGGAATTCTGGGCGATGCTTTGTTCCACCATTGCCTTGATGGGGGCAAAGCCGGTTCCCGATGCCAGAAGAATCACTGGCTTGTCGGATTTCCCGTCTAGAAAGAACTGGCCCAGCGGGGCTTCGATCCGCAGCATTTCGCGCGGCTTGAGCGTCGAAAATGCTCTGTCGGTAAATATTCCGCCCGGCATGTGCCGCAAGTGCAGCTGTACCTGGCGTACGCCGTCCGCGGCCGGCGCATTGGCGATGGAATAGGATCTTCGCAAGGTGTGATCGAGCACAATGTCCAGATACTGCCCCGCGTGGAAGCGCAGCGGCTCGTTCGGCGGCAGGCCAAGGGTCACGATAATCACATCTGGCGCCGCGCGTTCGATCGACATGACGCGCACGGGCAAGTGCTGCACAGGATGGCTGAGCGATGTGTCGTATTCATCGACCTCTATCGTACAGTCGCCGAGGGGCCTGGCCTGGCATAGGTGGGCGTAACCTTGGGCACGTTCTTGTTCGTTGAGGTAGGCGGGATGCACATTGCCGGGGTTTACCTGGCCCATGACCACCCGTCCTCGGCAACTGCGGCATACTCCCGACCGGCAGCTGAAAGGCAGGCCGGCGCCCACATTCAGGCCCGCGTTTAAAATGGTCTGCTGGGGCGCGCAATCGAATTGCCGCCCGCTAGGCAGCAAGGTTACTGTATAACTCATGTCTCCACTGTCCCCGATGTTCTGGTCTTATCGTCGAAGAATACGGAGACGCGGCAATTCGCGCCAACAAATTGTGGTGATACGGATTATCAGTTTTATGAATATGCTGTGGATCCGGCCGTGCGGATCAGTTGCCGAGTATGGTCAGTCCGTCCGGCATGGGGGCCTTCAGGAATGCCTCGTACGCGAGTTCGCGCAGCCATCGATTGGCGGCGTCTTCATTGAAGCGCTCATGCCATTGCTGCCAGACTGGAAACGGCCCGACCTGGAATGGCAGGCGCACCATGCGCAGATCCCGGCGCGAGGACAGTATTGTCCCCGCCAGTCGGGCCGGTAGAGACAGCACCAGATTGGAGGCTGCCGCGACGTCGGCTGCTCCAAGCGCGTGCGCCATAGTCAGCACGACGTCGCGCTCGGCATGAATTCCCTTCTGGAACAAGGTGTCTTGCAATGCTGCATCGCTGGCGCCGCTTGGCCGATAGGTAACATGCTGGGAGCCCAGATATTCCTCGTAAGTAAAGGCGTCCGATTCGATGCCGTGTTGTCTGCCTACCAGGGCGACGAAGGTTTCTTTGCACAACACCTGCTCGTGGAATCCAGGCCCCATGGGTAGCCAACTGCCTATGGCGATGTCGACTTTGCCCTCCAGCAATAGAGTTCGAGCCTCCTCGGCGTTGGAGGCCCCTACTGTTTCGAAGCGGGCAAACGGCGCTGCTTCGCGGGCGGGCTTCAAAAAGCCTGGAAGCAGGACCAGCTGTCCAATATCGTTGATGGCGATCCGGAAAAGCCTGTCGGATGTCGAGGCATTGAACCACTGCGCCTTTTCTATGGCTTGGGTCAGTTTGCCCAAGCCCTCTTCCACCAGGCCGATCAACTCATCGGCCAGTGCCGTTGGCTCCATGCCATCGGGGGTGCGGACAAACAGCGGATCGTTGAACCGTTCGCGCAAACGCTTCAATGCATTGCTGACCGCCGATTGCGTCATGCTGACGGAATGTCCCGCCTTGGTGACATTGCGTGTCATGTAGATGGCGCGAAAAACAAGAAATAGATTCAGGTCAACCGTTCTTATATTCATAGTCGATGAGCCTGCTGTCGTGGCAACGGACGTAATTTATCACTCATTTTCCATGATCGCCGAACTATTGCAAGGCCTTGATTTCCGGGGTCAAGCCGATCTGGTGCGCGATGGCAAGATTCGCAGCATCGGCCTTTCGGAGGTCTCGGCCGCCTGGATGACACTCACGTATTGATCCAGGCTCGCGCCTGCTCTAATTCGTTGGTG
>JBEBXF010000285.1:0-4745 GCA_040391725.1 Eoetvoesiella caeni
CTACGACGATTTCCTCGCCCGATTCGCCGCGCGCGCGCGCGGCATCAAGGCCGGCGACCCCTGCAATCCGCAAAACAAGATCGGCCCCCTGATCAACGACACCGCGTTGGCCAAGTTCAAGCTGGCCATCGAACAAGCTGTGGCCAAGGGAGCTCGCATCGTAGCCGGTGGGGGCGCCGAAGGCCGCTGCGCCGAGCCGACCGTGCTGGCGGACGTGCCGGAAAGCGCTCCCATCCACTGCGAAGAGGTATTCGGGCCCGTGGTGATCGTCGAACCTTTCGACACCGAGCAGGAAGCCATGGACAAGGCCAATGGCACCGATTACGGCCTGTCGGCCTCGATCATGACCTCGGACGTCTGGAAAGGCATCACCCTGGGCGGCCAGATCCAGGCCGGCATGGTCAACGTCAACGGCCCCACCATGGGCGGCGAACCGCAGATTCCGTTCGGCGGCGTCAAGGACAGCGGCTGGGCGCGCTTTGGCAGGTGGGCCATCGACACATTCAGCGATCTCAACCTCATCACAGTCAGCAACGACAAACGCAAGTACCCACTATGACGCAACCAGGCTTGAACAGGGCCATGCAGGCCCTGGATGTACCACGCACCCTTTGCGCCGCCGGCGCCGTCTCGGCGCTGGCCGGCGAGCTGGCCGCGCTGGGGGTTCGGCGCCCGATGCTCGTCACGGACAAAGGCGTGCAGGCCGCCGGCCTGGTGGCGCAAGTCGTCGACGCCTACGGCGACGCGAGCACCATGGTGGTTTTCGACGGAGTGACTGAAAACCCGGTGTTCTCCGATGTGGACGACGGCACGGCGCTGTATGCGCGGCAAGCCTGTGACGGCGTCGTCGCCCTGGGCGGAGGATCCGTGATCGACACGGCGAAGTTCATCGCCTTGCTGGCAACCAATGCCGGCGCCATTACCGACTATGTGGGCAAGCCCGGGGGGGCGCATGGCGCCACCGCACCGCTGGTCGTCATTCCCACCACGGCCGGCACGGGCAGCGAAGCCTCGCATTCCGCGGCCATCCATCCCGATGCCACCGCCCCCGGCTTGGGCATGAGCTCGCGCCATCTTATTCCCACAGTCGCCATTCTCGACCCTGTCATGACAATAGGCTTGCCGGCCAGGCTCACCGCCGCCACGGGCATCGACGCGCTTTCCCACTGCATCGAAGGATACTTGTCGGACAAAGACCAGCCGCTGGGCAAGGCCATCGCCCTGGACGGCATCGCCCGCGTCGCAAGCGCCTTGTGGCTCGCCGTGTCCGAACCGGGGAATCTCGAGGCGCGCACGCAGATGATGCTGGCCGCCTTCGCGGGCGGCGTATCGATCGGCATGGGCCTGGGGCCCGCGCACGCCGTGGCGCTGGCCTGCAGCGACCAGGGCTTTCATCACGGCGTATTGAGCGGAATCGGGCTGGTCGCCACGCTTGACGCCACGGCGGCAAAAGCGCCGGAACGCATCGCCGCCATCGCGCAGGCATTCGGACTGGCCCCGGCAAGCTCTCTGGCCGCCGAAATCGCCGGCTTGATGCGCGAACTCGGCCTGCCGGCCACCCTGGCCGAACTGGGCTATGCAGCCGCCAACGTGCAGAATCTCGCCGACGCGGCGCAGCGCAGCCATTTCAACCTGTTTGCACCCTTCAAGCCAAACGCCGACGAATATGCCTCCATGCTGGAGGCATCGTTAAAAGAGAAGCCGTAGAAGTGGTTAAAGGCCGGCATCGCCTATTGATGTAGTAGGATAACAATAGTTCATCCTTGATACCATCCTGACATCAATAGGTCGCATCACATGAAGCTGAGCGCGCTGCAATACCTTGTAGCTATCGTCGAGTGCGGAGGCATTCGGGCCGCCTCGCGCCACCTGGGGGTGGCCCAGCCCTTGATCTCCCGCAGCATCCAGGAACTGGAGCGCGAATTGAAGGTCGTTCTCTTCGAGAGAGCCAAAAAGGGGGTCATCCTTACGCCCATGGGCAAGGTTTTCCTCGACCGCGTGATCAGGGCCACCGGGGAACTGCGCCGGGCGCAGGACGAGCTGGATCAGCTGCGGGGAGAAACCCGCGGCAGCCTGGCCATCGGCCTGTCCATGGTCACCCAGATCACGCTCATGCCGGAAGCGCTCCAGCAATTCCGCATCCGCTATCCCAATGTCACCCTGAACATCATCGACAGCGTATTCCCGCGGATCGTGTCGTCGCTTAAAGACGGTTCGACCGACTTCTATATCGGGCCCGTCACGGAAGACATTCCGGCCGAGATGAGCGTCCAGAAAATACTGTTGCCCAAGCGCCAGATATTCTGCCGGAAGGGTCATCCACTGGCCAAGGCGAAATCGCTCAAGGAGCTGGTCGGCGCCGAATGGATGACGTCGTCCATCACCGCCAAGGTCGAAGACGAAATCGGCCCCATATTCCTGCAATACGGCCTGCCCCAGCCCACGCCGGTCATCCATGCCCATGCGGGGTTGACGTATCTGCTCACCCTGGCGAACTCCGACCTTCTGATGGCGCTTCCCCACCCCTGGACGAAGTTCCCGCTGTGGGATCAACTGTTCGAGACCATCGAGGTCAAGGAAGAGCTGCCCACCCGGCCGATATGCATCGTGCGCCGTACCGGCCTGCCTCTTACCCCCGCGGCCGAATATCTTTGCGACATGTTCCGGCGCGCGGCGGGATACCTCGAGGAAAGCATCTTGGAAAGCGAAACCGCGCTGGCCGAGCCGCCGCGGTAAGGCGCAGCGCCCGGCGGCGCCCCGCGCGGCAAGCCCGACAAGGCCCGTTGACCGAAGCCAAAGGGTGTTGTGCGGGCTGGCGCCCTATTTCATTGGGCACAGCTTATGGTAGGCGTCCTGGTGGTCCTTCAAAGGCGTCGCCACGGTACGAACGGTGTAGCGCCCTTTCGCATCTTTCACCACTTCGGAAATGTGCATGTCCTGGATGGGGAAATGGTTGTTGTTGAACTTGAACTTGCCACGCACCGAGTTGAAATCGGCCGCTTTCAAAGCCGCCCGGAAGGCGTCTTTGTCGGCCAAGTTGCCCTTGACCTTGGCGATGGCCGAGTCCAGCAACTGGGCGGCGTCGTAGCCCTGGGCGGCCCAGATCGAGGGAATGCGTCCGTATTTTTCCTCGAACCCCTGTACAAATTTCTTGCTGGCCGGATTGTCGGTGTCGGGCCCCCAGAACATGCCGCCAAAAGCGCCCAGGGCGCTGTCTTTCAGCGCGGACAGGTTCGGCGCCTCCAGCATGGCGCTGGACAGCAAGGGTATTGTCTTGAGCAGGCCCGCCAGTTGATACTGGCGCACGAAGGTGATGGCCATCGCCCCGGGGTAGAAAGCGTAGACCGCGTCGGGCTGCAACGCCGCAATCTGGGTCAGCTCCGCTGAAAAGTCGAGCTGGTTCAAGGGCGTGTAGATTTCATCGAGAATCTTGCCTTTGTAAAAGCGCTTGAAACCGCCCAGCAAGTCCTTGCCGCCCTGATAATTCGCCGACATCAGCACGACTTTTTTATACCCTTTGTCGGTAGCGTATTGCCCCACCACCTCGGCAATGCTGTCGTTCTGCCAGGACGCCACGAAGAAATTGGGCAGGCAGCTCGCGCCGGCCAGCGGCGAGGGGCCGGAGTTGGCGCTGACCAGAAACACGCCTTTGTCGGAAATGGGCTTGGCGACCGCCATCATGATGTTGGATCCCACGATGCCGGCAATAATGGGTACATGATCGCGCTCGATCAGTTTGGTCACGGCCTGAGTTGCCACCTCGGGCTTGAACTGGTCGTCCTCCTTGAGGATATCCACCGGCACCCCTCCCAGCTTGCCGCTGCGCTCCGACACGGCCAGCATGAAGCCGTCGTACATTTCCTCGCCCGGCACGCTGGAGACGCCCGAGAAGGTGGTCAGAAAACCGACTTTCAGAGGCTCCTGGGCCTGTGCAAACGCAGCGGAAGCCGCCAATAAAGCCGAGCCAGCAACCAGATATCGCACAGACTTTTTCAACATTGCGTATGTCTCCATTGATTTGAATTACCTATTGTTTGTACATACCGACACACGTTACGCGCATCGCCAGCGGCTCGGAAGATATCAATAAGTCGGATCCGATACCCGGCCCGTATCACCGCGCGCCAAAATCCGACTCATGGACAAGGACGTGGGCGACGGCCGGGATAAGGTGGTGGAGCGCGGTCAGCTCATGGGGCATTGGCCATGAAACGCGTCTTGATGGTCTTTCAGTGGTGTTGCCACCGTGCGGACGGTGTAGCGGCCCTTGTCGTCTTTCACGGCCTCGACCACCCTCATGTCCTGAATGGGGAAATGATTGTTGTTGAACTTGAACTTGCCACGCACCGACTTGAAATCGGCCGCCTTCAGCGCCGCCCGGAACGCATCCTTGTCCGCGACATTGCCTTTCACCTTGGCTATCGCCGAGTCCAGCAACAAGGCGCCGTCATAGCCTTGCGCCGCCCACGTGGAAGGGATGCGATGATGCTTGCTTTCGAATTTTTCGACGAAGTGCTTGTTCGTGGGATTGTCGACGTCGGGGCTCCAGAAGGTGCCGCCCAGCGCGCCAAGCGCGCTGTCCTTCAAGGCGGTCACCGCGGGGATTTCCAGAATGCCGGCCGACAATATGGGAATGGTCTTGTCCAGCCCGGCAAGCCGGTACTGGCGCACAAACGATATGCCCAGCGCCCCCGGATAAAACGCGAAGATGGCGTCGGGCTTGTCCGCGGCAATCTGGGTCAGCT
>JBEBXF010000286.1:0-4737 GCA_040391725.1 Eoetvoesiella caeni
CGAGACGTTCTCCGCCGGGCTGGTGACGGCCATGGGCGCCATCGACGTGGTGATTCCGCCCAGCGTGCCGATGATCATCTACGCCTCGGCGGCTCAGCAGTCCCTGCCCAAGCTGTATGCGGCGGGGGTGTTGCCCGGGATCCTGATTTCGCTGATGATCGCGGCCTACGTTGTCTGGTTTGCCGCCAAGCACAGTATTGGCGCGGGGCGCAAGTTCCACTGGAACGCCTTCGTGCGGGCCACGGGACGCAGCGCCTGGGCGCTGGGGGCGCCGGTCATTATTCTGGGGGGCATCTATGGCGGTGTGTTCTCGCCCACCGAGGCGGCGGCGGTGGCCTGCCTGTATTCCATGTTCGTCACCCGCCTGGTGTTCCGCGAACTGAGCTTGCGGGACATTCTGGAAATCGCCCGCACCACCGCGCTGTTCACGTCGCAGATCCTGATCATCGTGGCATGCGCCAGCGTGTTCGGCTGGCTGTTGACGGTCAACCAGGTGCCGGCGCAATTGATCGCCTGGATCAACGCGCTGGCGGTGCCGCACTGGACGCTGCTGTTCACGGTGAACGTCCTGCTGCTGGCGGTGGGCTGCTTCATCGATCCGATTTCGGCCATCCTGCTGTTGAGCCCGCTGCTGGTGCCCATGATGCAGGCCATCGGCGTGGATGCCATCCACTTCGGCGTCATCATGACCGTGAATCTGGCCATCGGCCTGTTCCATCCGCCGTTCGGCATCAATATCTTCGTGGCGCAGTCGGTGCTGGGGCTGGATTTGAAAACCATTTACCGGGGCATTGTGCCGTTCCTGCTGATCTACTTGCTGGCGCTGGCACTGATTACCTACATTCCCTGGATATCGCTGGGAAGCATGCGGATGCTGATGGGGCATTAAGACGCTGTTCTTGTTAATTTTTAGGAGACAAAATCATGAAAGTAAAAAACACGATAGCCGCCGCGCTGGCGGGATTGGCCGGGTCGTTCCTGATTTCGGCCGCGGCCGTGGCGGCCCCTCAGTTCACCATGAAACTGACCACCACCACGACGAATGACGCGGATGTCGAGTGGCTCAAGACATTGAAGCAGGGCATCGACGAGCATTCCGGGGGAAAGATCAAGGTCGAAATCTATCCGGCGGGCCAGTTGGGGTCGGCCCCCCGCACGATTGAAGGCGTGACGATGGGCACCGTGGAAGTGGCGCTGAATGCCTCGGGCTTCTACGAAAGCCTGGATCCGCGCTTCGGCGCGCTGTCGGCGTCCGGCATCTTCGACAGCATGGAGCAGGGCGACAAGGTGCTGAACGACCCCGAAATCCGCAAGCTGCTTTCGACCTACGGAAAGTCCAAGGGCTACGAGGTGCTGAGCGTCTTCATGCATACCCCGGTGGCGGTGGTGACCACCGAGCCGTTCAAGACCCTGGCCGATATCCAGGGAAAGAAAATAAGGGTGCCGGGTTCGCCGCTGTACCTGCACACCTTCAAGGCGCTGGGGGCGGCGCCGTTGTCGATGTCGCTGGGCGAGGTGCTGCCGGCCATGCAAAACGGCACCATCGACGGGGCCTTGGGGGGCAATACCATTTTCACGTCGCTGAAGTTCTACGACGTGACCAAGAACCTGACGTTTCTCCCCTCCACTCACATCGCCGTGGTGGCCATCATCAACTCCCAGTTCCTGAAAACCATTGGGCCGGAGCTTAGCAAAGTGGTGAAGGACGCGGCGTTGAAGGCCGACGAGCATATTTATACGTGGGCGGCGCAGGATTCGGAAAAAGCCCGCAAGATCTGGGAGGAGCATGGCGGCAAGTCGCTGAAGCTCGACGACGCGGACGCCAAGCAGTTCGTCAAGGACGCCTCGGCCAGCGCCGAAGCCGTCTTCAGCGGCCACCCGCAACTGCAGGCGGACTACAAGGTATTCAAGGCGGTGGCGGAGAAGTATCGGCAAAAGTAGCCCTTACCCCTTTTTCCCGCAAGGTTGCCGAGGCATTTTGGCTGCGAATGAGTCACAATGGGGTTTTGCTGTTCTGTGACTGGAAGACCTTATGACTCGTATAGTTTTGTTTGAAAACATTCATCCAAGCGCCCGCGAGGTGTTCGCGGCCGCGGGGTTGAACGATGTTGTGGCCCATGCCTCGGCGCTGCCGCCCGAGTCCCTGCGCGAAGCCCTGAAGGGGGCGGAACTGGTCGGCATACGCTCCCGCACCCATCTCGATGCGGAGCTGCTGTCCGACCTGCCCGAGCTGCGCGGCATCGGCTGCTTCTGCATCGGCACGAATCAGGTCGACCTGGACACCGCCATGATGCACGGGGTTCCAGTATTCAATGCGCCATTCTCCAATACGCGCTCCGTGGCCGAAATGGTGCTGGGCGAAACCATCCTGCTATTGCGCCGCATCCCCGAGAAAAACGACCGGGTGCACCACGGCTTCTGGGACAAAACCGCCGACGGGGCGTTCGAGACCCGGGGCAAGACGCTGGGCATCATCGGCTATGGCAATATCGGCTCGCAGGTCGGCACCCTGGCCGAAGCGGCGGGCATGCGGGTGGTGTTCCACGATATCGAGGCCAAGCTGCCGCTGGGCAATGCGCGCGCGTGCACGTCGCTGGCGCAATTGCTGGAGCAGTCCGACGTGGTCACGCTGCACGTGCCGGGCGGAAAGGGCACGCAAAACATCATGAACGCGTCGGCCATCGCCGCCATGAAGCCCGGCTCCATTCTCATCAACGCGTCGCGCGGCACGGTGGTGGATATCGACGCGTTGCACGACGCCCTGCAGTCCGGGCATTTGTCGGGCGCGGCCATCGACGTGTTCCCCACCGAACCCAAAAGCCGGGACGAGCCCCTGAAAAGCCCGCTCATCGGCATGCGCAATGTGGTGCTCACGCCCCATATCGGCGGCAGCACCCAGGAGTCCCAGGAGAACATCGGGCGCGAAGTGGCGGAAAAGCTGGTGCGATTCATCCAGGGCGGCGCCACGAAAGGAGCCGTGAATTTCCCTGAAATCTCGTACCAGGAGCCCACGGGAACGGCGCGTATTCTGCACGTGCACCGCAACGTGCCGGGGGCGCTGGGCACGCTCAGCAGCCTGGTGGCCGATTTCGGACTGAATATCGTCAGCCAGCAACTGCAAACCAAAGGCCAGGTCGGCTATGCCATTTCCGATGTGGAAGGGCCGGTCGACGACAAGGTCATGGCCGCATTGCGCGCGCATTCCATCACCATACGCTGCGATCTGGCCTAGGAGCGTGGGCGGCCGTCATGCCGCCGCGCCTTCGGTTTCGGTGTTTTCAGCTTTTTTAAAGGTGAAAACGGTCATAATTTCCGGTTAATGTAAGTTTTCAAGTTTTCCGGGCATTTCGTGACCACACCAGAACCGAACACTTTTTCCGAAGATCCGCACGGCGGCGTGCGCACCGAGGGCAGCACCGACGGCCTGCCTGTGGCCCCCGAGCTGAGCCTCAGCCTGGACGCCGCCCGCATGCCGCGCCGCTCGACCCTGATCGACAAGCGGGTGGTGCGCATCATCGGCATATCCATGGTGCTGGGGGTCTTTGCCGCCATCGTCGCCAAAGTGTTGATGGTGCTTATCGGGCTGATCACCAACCTGTTTTTCTACGGCCGCTGGTCGACCGCGTTTTCGGCGCCCGCCGAGGCCGTGCCCCACCTGGGCGCCTGGGTCATCGTGATTCCCGTCATCGGCGGCCTGATCGCCGGCATCATGGCCCGCTGGGGATCGCGCGCCATACGCGGCCACGGAATCCCCGAGGCGATGGAGCAGGTTCTGCTGAACGAGTCGCGCATTCCCACTCGTATTACCTTCCTCAAGCCTATTTCCTCCGCCATCGTGATCGGCACCGGCGGACCGTTCGGCGCCGAAGGCCCGATTATCGCCACCGGCGGCGCATTGGGTTCGCTGATCGGCCAATTGCTCAAGGTCACGGCCAGCGAGCGCAAGGTTCTGCTGGCGGCGGGGGCGGCGGCCGGCATGGCGGCGGTGTTTTCCGCGCCGATCGCCGCTGTTGCCCTGGCGGTGGAGCTGCTGCTGTTCGAACTGCGGCCGCGTTCGCTGATTCCCGTTGCGCTGGCATGCGTCGTTGCGACGGGGCTGCGCTATTTGCTGCTGGGAACGACCCCCGTTTTTCTGATGGATCCGCTGGGTGCGCCGGGCGGCGCGGCGTTGGCCGTGTATGTGGCGATAGGGGCCGTGGTGGGCCTGATCAGCGTGGGCGTGACGCATGCCGTCTACGGCATCGAGGACGCTTTCGAGAAACTGCCTGTGCACTGGATGTGGTGGCCGGCGATCGGCGCCGTCGTGGTCGGCGTCGTCGGCTATTTTGCGCCGCTGACGCTGGGGGTAGGCTATACCAATATCGAAGACATCCTGAACGGCCGGCTTACACTTGGCGCCCTGGCCTTCCTGTGCGTCATGAAATTCATTTCCTGGTCGGTGTCGCTCAGCAGCGGCACGTCGGGCGGGACGCTGGCGCCGTTGTTCACGATAGGCGGCGCGCTGGGCGGCATGGCGGGAATAGTGCTCAGCCTTTATCTGCCGTCGCTGGGCGTCGATCCCCGCATTGCCGCGCTGGTCGGCATGGCCGCGATTTTCGCCGGCGCATCGCGCGCATTGTTCACCACTGTGATCTTCGCCTTCGAAACCACAGCCCAGCCCGCGGGCCTGCTGCCCTTGCTGGGCGCCTGCACGGCGGCCTACCTGGTTTCGGCGCTGGTCATGCGCAATACCATCAT
>JBEBXF010000287.1:0-4716 GCA_040391725.1 Eoetvoesiella caeni
GTGATGGTCAGGGCGTTGCGGCGCACCAGGCCGGCCAGGGCGAACCGCAGGGCCGGGCGGCCGGCCGCCAAAGGCCGGACACGCTGCAGCAGCCAGACCATGGCCCAGGCCGCCGCGGTAAACAGGCCCAAGGCCGCCAGGAATCCGGCGCACATCACCAGGCTAAGCCGGGCATCGTTCGAAATCCAGCAAGCCAGTCCGTAAAATGCCGCCCCGCCCGCGATTCCGGCGGGCCAGCGATGGCGTTTCTTCAGCGTATATTCCCTGCGCAGGACCTGGGAAGGCGAGACATTGCGCAAGGCGGCGAGCGTGGGCAGCGAGAATCCCAGAAGCAGCAGCACGCCCGTGGCCAGGCCCTGCCAGACGGGGCTCCAGCCGGCGGCGGGCAAAACGGTCTGGAACCACTGCGCAACCACGGCGCCCAGGACATGCTGCACCCCGTAGCCGATTGCGCATCCCACGGCGGAACCCAGCAATGCCAGCAGCAAAAACTCCACCCACAGCATTGTTCTCAATTGGCGCCAGGCGGCCCCCAGGCAGCGCATTACCGCAACACCATCGCGATGGCGCAGCGCAAAGCGCCGGGTCGCCAAGGCAATGGCCACGGCCGCGATCATCACGGCCAGCAACGCCACCAGAATCAGGAATTGATGGGCGCGCTTGAGCGAGCCGGTAATCTCCGGCCGGGCCGAATCGAGTGTGCGCAGTTCCTGCCCCGGATGCAATTGCGGCTTGAGCCAGTTTTCGTAGCGTTCGACGGCCGAAGCCGCGCCGGCCGCCAGCAGCGTGTAGTGCACGCGACTGCCCGGCCCAACCAGATTCGTGGCCGGCAGATCGTCCAGATTGATCATGGCGCGCGGCGCCACATTGATGAATTGCACACTGCGATCGGGCTCGAACTCGATGGTGCCCGTCACTTTCATAGTGGCGTCGCCCACCTGCAGCGCGTCGCCCAGATGCAGGTTCAGCAATGCAAGCACCTGGGCATCCACCCAGACCGTCCCCCGTTCCGGCACGCCGGGCGCGGGCTCGCCAGGGCCGCCGGGCGTTCGCGCCAGCTTGAGCGTGCCGCGCAAAGGGTAGCCCGCCTGAACCGCCTTGAGGGAAACCAGTTGCGAGCCGCCCGCCGTGCTCAGCATCGACGGAAACTGCACGGTACGGGCCGTTGCCAGGCCCAACGCCGCCGCCTGCCCGATCAGCTCGGGCGGCAGAGGATTGCTGGACTGCACGGCCAGGTCGCCGCCCAGCATCTGGGCCGAATTTCGATCCAGCCCGCGGCCGACCCGGTCGCTCAGGAAACCCACGCTGCTGACCGCCGCCACGGCGATGACGAGGGCCACGGCCAGGAGGCGCAATTCGCCCGAGCGGGCGTCGCGCAGCAGCGCCCGCGCACCAGGAAGAAGAAGATGGATCAAACCGTTAAACGACACAGACCGGCCTCGCTGGCTGCGGGAAAAGGATCACTTTAGCGCAACCGGTCGATGGCCGCATCGACGCGGTCGACCGCCCAGACCTCCAGCCCTTCGATGGGCTGGCGGGGCGCATTGGCCTTGGGAATGAGGGCCAGGTTGAAGCCCAGCTTGGCCGCTTCCTTCAGGCGCTCCTGGCCGCGCGGCGCCGGACGGATTTCGCCGGCCAGGCCCACCTCGCCGAAAACGATCAGCCCCTTGGGCAGCGGCTTGTTGCGCAGCGAAGACATGATGGCCAGCAGCACCGGCAAGTCCGCCGCCGGTTCGGCTATTTTGACGCCGCCCACGGCATTGACAAAGACGTCCTGGTCGAAGGTGGCCACGCCGGCGTGGCGGTGCAATACCGCCAGCAACATGGCCAGGCGCGTGCTTTCCAGCCCCACCGACAAGCGCCGGGGATTGGGCACATGGGCGCTGTCGACCAGGGCCTGGATTTCGACCAGCAGCGGCCGTGTGCCTTCCTGGGTGGCCATGACGCAGGAGCCGGCCACGTCGCTGTCGTGTTGCGACAGAAACAAGGCCGACGGATTGGCCACGCCCCGCAGGCCCCGGTCGGTCATGGCGAAGACGCCGAGTTCGTTGACCGCGCCGTAGCGGTTCTTGAAAGCCCGGACGAGGCGGAACGAAGAATGGGTGTCGCCTTCGAAATACAGAACGGTGTCGACGATGTGCTCGAGCACGCGGGGGCCGGCCAGGGCGCCGTCTTTCGTAACGTGGCCGATCAGCACGATGGCGATGCCGGTCTGCTTGGCGACGCGGGTAAGCTGGGCGGCGCATTCGCGCACCTGCGACACCGAGCCAGGCGCCGCGCTCAGGTCGCTGGAATACAAGGTCTGGATGGAATCGATGACGGCCACCGCGGGCCGCTGCTCGGCCAGCGTCGCCACAATGGATTCCAGGCGGATTTCAGCCAGCAGGTTGACGTTGCCGGTGGACAGATCCAGGCGCCGCGCGCGCAGGGCGACTTGCTCGGCGGATTCTTCGCCGGTGACGTACAACACCGGCACCACGCTGGACAACGACGCCAGCGCCTGCAGCAAAAGCGTGGATTTGCCTATGCCCGGATCGCCGCCGATCAGCACCACCCCGCCCGGCACCAGGCCGCCGCCCAGCACGCGGTCGAACTCGGGGATGCCCGAAGGCTGGCGCGGCAGCTCGCGCGCCTCGATCTCGGACAGGCTGCGCACCGGGCTGGCTTCGGCCAGGGGAGCAAAGCGGTGCGCCGTCGCCGGCGGCGCCGCGACCGATTCGACCAGGGTGTTCCAGGAGCCGCAATGGGGGCACTTGCCCTCCCATTTGGGGCAGGTGCCGCCGCACTCGCTGCAGACGTACAAAGTTTTGGATTTGGCCATGCCCAAGTGTACCGGCTGACGCTAGCGGCCGGCCAGGCTGCCGCCGCCGTCCACGCCCAGAACCTGGCCGGTAATGTAGTTGGCCTCGGGCGACAACAGGAAGGTGACCGCGGCCGCGACGTCGGCCGGCTGCCCGAGGCGGCGCATGGGAATGGAGGCCAGCGCCCGCTTCTCGGCATCGCTGCCTGCCGGATGCCCGGCGCGGAACAGTTCGGTTTCGATGGGCCCGGGCGACACGGCGTTGACCGTGATGCCGTACTCGGCCAGCTCCAGCGCCCAGGTCTTGGTGCAGCCGATGAGCGCGCTTTTGGCCGCCGAATAGCTGGTGCGCTCGAGCGCACCCGAAGTGACCCGGCTGCATATATTGACGATGCGGCCTTCCTGGCGCGCCTTCATGGAAGGCACGAATGCCTGGGTAACCTGCACGGCCACCCGCACGTTGAGATCCAGGACGTTGTAAAGGGAAGCCAGATCGACCTCGCCCAGCGGCTCGGGCTTGACCAGGCCGACATTGTTGACGATGGCGTCGACCGGATATTTTTCGCGGATGACGCGCAGGATGTCTTCGGTTTCGCCGGCGTTCTGCAGGTCGCAGGAATACAGGTAGCCCGGAAAATCGATGTCCTGGGTATGCCGCGCCAGGCCCACGACGTGGCAGCCCAGATCGGCCAGCCGCCGGCTGATGGCCCAGCCTATGCCTTTTGTCGCCCCAGTTACCAGCACGCACTTATTCTTCACGATTCGTCCTTTTCAATGATTTTCGGCACCCGTGGCGCAACCGCGCATAGTAATTCATAACCAATGGTTCCGCATGCCGCCGCGACCTCGTCGACCGACGGCCCGCCCTCGCCCCACAACACCACCTGCGACCCCACGCGCGCGCCCGGCACGGCATCGAGATCGACGATGAGCATGTCCATGGAGACGCGCCCGAGCAGGCGGGTGCGCACCCCGTCGACCACCACCGGCGTGCCGTTGGGGGCGTGCCGGGGATAGCCGTCGGCATAGCCGCAAGCCACCACGCCGATGCGCATGGGAGCGCTTGCCGTGAAGACGTGGCCGTAGCCGACCCCCGCCCCCGCGGGAATGTCGCGCACGCTGATGAGCTCGGCGCGCAGCGTCATGGCCGGCAGCAGCCCCATGCTTTGGGCCGAGCGCGCGGCAAACGGCGAGGCGCCATACAGGCAGATTCCCGGCCTGGCCCATTGCGGCAGTCCCGAGGCAAGCGATTGCCAAAGCCCCGGTGTGAAGGACGCCGCCGAATTGCAGACGCTGTCGGCGCCCGGCAAGCCGCGGGTGGTTTCATTGTAGATGCGAATCTGTTCGCCGGTGACTTCGGGGCTGTCGTCGGCGCGCGCGAAGTGCGTCATCTTGCCCATGGCGCCCACGATGCCGTTCTGACGCAGTTGCTCGATGCGCGCATAGGCATCGCGATATTCGGCGGGCGAAAACCCCAGGCGATTCATGCCGGTGTTCAACTTGACGAAGACATCGAAAGGAGCCGCCGGGCGCGCGCTTTCCAGCATGGCGACTTGTTCGGCGTTATGCACCGTGGCCGTTAAACTATAATGGTCGATGACTTCGAGATCGGCGGCCCGGAACGCCCCTTCAAGCAGCAAAACAGGCTTGGTCCAACCCGCTACGCGGCATTGCACCGCCTCGTCCAGATCGAGCATGGCCAGCCCGTCGGCGCGCTCGAAGGCCTGCACGGCGTTATGTATGCCATGGCCATAGGCATTGGCCTTGATGACCGCCCATATTTTCGGCTTCGGGCCTGGGCGCGAAACATTCGCGTCGTCGAATTGCGCTGCGGTTGCCGCCAGATTGTGACGTAAAGACGGCAACGAAATCGTTGCCGAAATTGGACGTGGCATAACTACTCCCTAGTTGCCCAA
>JBEBXF010000288.1:0-4701 GCA_040391725.1 Eoetvoesiella caeni
GTCCTGGAATTCGTCCACCAGCAAATGCCGGATGGAGGCGTCCAGGCTGAGCAGCAATTCGCTGGGATCGTCGGCCTGGCCCAGGGCCATGGCCGCGCGCTGGGAAATCTCGATGAAATCCACCTCGCCCGCTTCGGCAAAACGCAGGCCAAGCTGCGCCGACGCCAGCCACAGCACCTGGATCAGTGCGTGCAGGGTGGCGATCTGGTCGTCCTGGTAGCCGCCTTCCGGCATGTGGCGCACCTCGGCCAACGCCGCGACCCACGACTCGCCGCCCTCGAAAGCCTGCAGCCACTGGACAAAGGCCTCTTTATGCGCCGTCTTGGCCTCGAAGCCCTGCTTCTTGTTGACAGTGCGGCGCAAGCCTCCGGTGGCCGTCAGCAGGACTTTGGCCAAGGCGCGCCATCGCGCCATGTCGCCGCGCTCCGTGCCGAAGGGCTCGCCCGCCCAATCCAGCAAGGGGGAAAGATCGAACGGCTCGTCGCTTTGCAGCAAGGACGACGCGGCGCGCGAAACGTGCGGCGCCAGGCTGGACGCCCACCCCGCGGGCATGGATTGCGCCAGCCGCAGCAGGTCTTCCCGCACGGCCTGCTGCAGATTATGCTGCAGCCCTTCGACATCGTCGCTGTCGGCCAGCAGCGGCAGCCACTGGTCGCGGCTGGCCAGCATGCCGGCAATCAGTTCTTCGGCCGCGCCCGTGTCGACGTCGAGGTGCGCAACCAGAATGCGCACGGCCTCGACGTCGTCGATCATGGCCAGGGTTGCCTTGGCCGCCGCCTCGTAATGCTCACGGGCATCGTCCGCCACCGCCGGCAAGCCCCCCAGCGCGCTCAGCCAGGGCATGCCCCGCACCAGGTACGAGCAGAACGCATCGATGGTGCGAATGCTGAGGCGGGCCGGATACTGCAGCAGGTTCCAGCCCAGTTCGTCGTTGCGCTGCATGGCCTGCCGCGCCAGCCGCCAGCTGTTTTTCTTGTGTTCCTCGGACGGCTCGTCCTGGGTTCCCGCCTTCAGCTTGCCCAGCACCCGGGCATGCATTTCGGAAGCCGCCTTGCGCGTGAAGGTGATCGCCACGATTTCCTCGGGACGATTGACCGTTGCCAGCAGGGCCAGGATTCTGTCGGTCAATAGTTCGGTCTTCCCGGACCCCGCCGGCGCCTGGACAAGAAAGGATCGCCGGGGATCGAGGGCGGCAAGGCGAACCGCGATATCGCCGGGCTGCTTAGTCGTCATTGACGGCCTCCTCGTTCAGGCGCAGAAACGGCCGGACATCGCAATATTTGATGTCGTCGGCGCGCAAGCTGCTGTTCCGCGCCACGCCTTCCACGAATTCCTGGGCCAGGCCCTCGATGGTCGCGCGCCATTGCGCCATGAGCTGATCCCAGGACAGCCCCGCGAACTCGGGCCAGTCGTCCAGGCAGGCCAGCCCCTCGAATCCGTAATCGCCGTCGGCCAGGCCTTTGACTTCGGCCTTGCGGGCATGCAGCCGGGCCAGCACCAGGGCGCCGACCCTGGCGTCCTCGCGCGCCAGCACCGAGGCGTAGAAAGGCAGTTGCAAGCCTATGGGCCGCTGCCGCATCCAGTTGGATTTCGGGTCGATATTGCCCCCTCCCGTCTTGTAGTCGATGACCGCCAGCCGGCCGTCGGGCAGTCTGTCGATGCGATCCAGCCGCAAGGCCAGCTCGAGCGCGCCGTGCGACCACTGGAAACTGCGCTCGACGCCATCGACCGCAAAGGGCCGGCGCGCCAACTCCAGCTCGAACCAGCTCTCCAGCACCAGCCTGGCGCGCTCGGCTTCCAGCTCGCGCAGAGCCGGACTGTAGTCGTTCAAATGCGACTCGGCGGCGCCATCGACGGCCTGGGCGATGAGCTCCGCCAGGCGGCCGTCGATCCGGTATTCGGCCAGAAGCTCTTGATCGTCGATCTTGCCCCACACGAACTCCATGGCTTCATGCAAGAACATGCCGCGCGCATTCTGATCCGACAATACCGCGTAGTCGGCCAGTTCGCTGGCCCCCAGGCGGTACTTCACGAAGGCCCACAAGGGATTGCGCGCCTGGGTATCGATGACGGCGATGCCGCCGCGAATCTGCGTGCCCGGCAGCAGCGGCGGCCCCTGGTCGTCCCGGATGGATTCCAGCGCGCAGCGCGGCAGGGGCTCAGGCAGGGCCGGAGCCTGGCCTGGCGGCAGGTTTTCAATACACGGACTGGGCCGCAGCTCGCGCTCGCCTTCATGCAAGGCGTGGCTGACCCAGACCCGCGGCGCCGTGCGCAAAAGCGCCTGGTACAAAGCCTGGGCCCACTGCAGCTCCCGTTCGGGCGTGGCGCGCGGCGCATTGGCCTTGCGCAGCGCCGCCAGTGGAATCAGGGGATTGGGCTTCGGAGCCGCGGGCAGCACCTCGTCGGTCAACCCCAACACCCAGACTCCGTCCCAGCGGCCGCCCTCGGCTTCCAGAAAACCCTGGACATCCAGGCGGGCGGAAGGATCGCGTTGAGGCTGGAATGGCGTTTCGCGCATCAGCCGGCCAAGCAGCGACACCGCCTGGCCGAAATCGACGCGGCCCAAAACCGGGGTCTGGCGCGCCAGGCGATCCAGCGCGCGATCCAGGGCCTCGACCACTTGGTAGGCGTGGCTGTCCAGCGCAACCTCGCCCGGAAACCCCAGTTGCCGCAATATGGCTCGAAGACGCTCGACCCAGGCGTCGAGCGGGACGTCGCGCCAGCCCTCGTTCAATGCCAGGCAGCCGCGCCAGGCCTGCGCCAGTTGCGGGGCCCGCTGCTCCAGATATTGTTCAAAGCTGTATTTCGTGACCTTGACGATCGCCCGCGCGCGCCATTGCGCATCGATGACCGCTCGTCCGGGAGCCTCCTGCTCGTGCGCCACGCAGCCGCCCGCCAGCAAGGCCTCGCCGGCCAGCGAAGGCTCGCAGTATCCGCGCTGCCAAAACGCCTGCAGCACCTTCAGCCAGGCCAGCGCCGCCCGCACCATCGGCCAATCGGCCAGCGGACGCGCCACGGCAATATTGTAGGAAATGGCCGGTTCATGCCCGACGGCGCGCAACGCCTCGCGCAACACCCGATGCGCCAGGACGACATCGTTTTCCAGGCGCGCCGCCACAATGGCGAACCGCCCGTCCGGATGGGCCCGCAGACTGGACTGCGCCCATTGCGCGGCCATGCGCCATTCGGTGTCTGGGTCGGAGGCCTGGACGCGCACGACCTGGTCCGCGGCCGGCTGGTCGGCGCGCAACGCGGCAATGGAAACGCCCTGCGCATGCAAGGCGTCGATCAAGCTCGACAGGCGCGGGGAAAATTCATTGAAGCCCGCCAGCACGATATGCTGGAAGTCGAAGCGCAGCCCGCCCTGGACAATGGCATCGCAGACCCGTTCGAAACCCAGCACGCCATCCTCGGCGTCCATGTCCTGCAAACGTTGCCGGTAAGCGGCGCGCCAGACCTCGAAGCGCCGGTAATCGTCGGTTTCCAGCTCGGGGGGCACCCGCAGCCGCCACTCCGACACCAGGCGATCGGCTTCTTGCGCAAGCCGGGCGGCCTGGCCCGTGTCCAGCAGGACATGATCGGCTTCGGCCTCGGCGATCACCTGCTGCCACAGGCAGCGCGCGCCGAAAGCATCCACGGTATGGGCGGCCAGACCGCTGTCGGCCACGAACGACAACTGGTCGCTGGCCTGCTGCAGCCAGGCCGACAACGGCACGATATCGGGCAGCGCCATGACTTGCCGCTGGGCGTCGAGCCGGCTCGAAAGATCGGCCACGATGCGCCGGGCATGGCGGTTGTTGACCGTCAGCACCAGGGTCGCCATGCTGGGCAGGCCGGCAAGCTCGTCGAGCGATAGCGGTACAAGTTCCGTATTCATATCCATCCAGGAGTCGAAGCGCAAAATCCAGTATCGGTTGCAAGCTGCTTGAATAAACCCGCCAGGGCTCGATGCGCATCGGAAACGTTATCACAAAAGCCGCGCGGCAATGCCCGGTTTCTGGCCACACACGTCTCGGTTTCACGTTCGGCTCAGACCGTTGCCGCATTCGAATCCGTTTACCGACGGTTCCCGCCCGTCGGCGACCGGGCGTTAGAATAGCCAACATCGCAAAACCCTTCCCCGAACCTCTGCCGACACGTTACGCCAGGCCCGCCCATGGTTGCTCCTTCGCCCTCCATCGATGCTTTTCTGGACGCCGTCTGGCTTGAAGACGGCCTGGCCGAGAACACGCTGGCCGCCTACCGGCGCGATTTGTCGGCGTTTTCGAAATGGCTGGCCGCCAAGACCTCGAAAGACCTCGACCAGGCGCAGGCCGCCGACATCCAGGATTGGTTCGTGGCCCGGCACGCGGGTACCAAGGCATCGACGGCCAACCGGCGCCTGGCGGCGCTCAAGCGCTACTACCTTTGGGCGCTGCGCCAGGGCCGCGTGATTGAGGACCCTTGCCTGACCCTGCACACCGCCAAGCAGCCGGCCCGTTTTCCCAAGACCCTGTCGGAGGACCAGGTCGATGCCCTGATGCAGGCGCCCGACCACGATACCGCGCTGGGCCAACGCGACCGGACCATGCTGGAGACCCTTTACGCCACCGGGCTGCGGGTCAGCGAACTGGTAAGCCTGAACGTGCTGGACGTGAACCTGAACGAAGGCGTGGTGCGCGTCAATATGGGCAAGGGCGGCAAGGACAGGCTGGTGCCGCT
>JBEBXF010000289.1:0-4699 GCA_040391725.1 Eoetvoesiella caeni
TTGAACGGAATGCCCTGCAGATTGCCCTTCAGGTCGTACGACCACTGGTGGTAGGGGCAGACGAATTCGTTGGCGTTGCCCTGGCTGCTGCGGCAGAATTCGGCGCCGCGATGGGCGCAGCGGTTTTCGAATACATGGATGGAGCCGTCCTCGGCGCGCGTCACCACAACCGGGGTGGCGCCCACGTACGAACGCTTGTAGTCGCCCGGCATGGGAATCTCGGCCTCCAGGGCCACGAAATTCCAGGTGTCGCCGTGAAAGATGCGTTCCATTTCGCGGTCGTAGACTTCCTGGCTGGTATACGCCCAGTCGGGAATGGCGTTGAGTCCGTCGGCCGGCCAGACGCAGTCGGCAAGCGCCGCATCCTTGGCTCCGACGGTTTGTCCGATGACGGATTGAGATTGATACATGAGGGCCTCCTGTGGAATCGGGGTGATCCGCTAGTTCGGGGCGGCGGCCGAAGCCTGCGCCGCCTTGGCGAAGGCGCGTACGGTGACGGCCTCGTCGCAAAACCGGATTGGGTCGATGGGCAGCTCGCTTTCGAGCAAAGGGCGCAGCGCCCGCAGGTCGCCGCCGGCGTTGACGGCAAGCGCGTGGCGGGGCCTGCCCTGAAGCAGTCCCAGCATGATGAAGCGGGGGGCGGCCTGGGCGGGATCCAGGCTGCCGCGAACGATGTATTCCAGGCCTTCCTGGGGCAGGCCCAGCATTTGCACATTGCAGTCGAACTGATCCGTCCAGAACCAGGGATAGGCCGCCGCCGCAGTGTCGTGCCCCGCCATGGCGCCGGCGGCGATGCGCGCCTGTTCGTTGGCGTTTTGCCATGACTCCAGGCGCAGCGGCGCGGGCCATCCCGCGCGGATCTGGCTGGTGCAGTCTCCCGCCGCATAGATATGAGGGTCGCTGCTGCGGCAGTGCTCGTCGACCAGGATGCCGCCGGTGGCGGCGTCGATCTGCAGACCGGCGTTGCGTGCCAATTGCGTGTTGGGCGATAGCCCGACGGCCACGACGACCAGTCGGGCTTCCAGTTGCGTGCCGTTCGACAGCGCGATGGTGCTGGCTGCCTGGGCGGAATCGGACAACTGAACCCTGGCGATGGCTTGCCCGGCATACAGCTTGGCGCCCGACAGTTCCACGCGCGCTTGCAGCCAGTTCGAGAAGGCTTCGGGAACGACGCGAGCCAGCACGCGCGGCGCGGTCTCGACGATGGAAACCTCAACCCCTAGTGAGCGCGCCGTCGAGGCGATTTCCAGCCCCAGGAATCCGCCGCCGATGACGACGATGTGCGTGCCGGGCTGCAGGCGGCTTCGCAGGGCGCGCGCGTCGTCCAGCGTGCGCAAATAGCATACGGCCGGCGAGGCCGGGGGAAAGGCTGGCAGTGTGCGGGCTGCTCCACCGGTGGCCAGCAGGCAATAGTCGTAGCCCAGCGTGGCGCCGTCGGACAGTGTGGCCCGCTGGGCTGTGGGATCGATGGCGGTAATTTGCATGCCCAGCCGCAGGTCGACCTGCTGAGCGGTGAAGAAATCGGAATCCTTGACTGAAATGACGGGTTCGGGCGCGCCGACGGCCGCCAGCACGGATTTGGACAGGGGAGGCCTTTCGTAAGGGGCGTGAGCTTCGTCGCCGACGACGGTAATGCGCCCGCTATAGCCCTGGTCGCGCAGGGCGGCTACGGCTACGGCGGCTGCCTGGCCCGCGCCGGCGACAAGAATGGATGAAACAGTGGTCATGCTGGTGTCCGGATTGGGGCCTGGGCTTATTGCAGGCCGACAAAGATGTCCTGGCCTTCCGTTTTCACGGGGTAGACCTGCACGTCCACCGTAGCGGGCGCGCACATGGCCTGGCCGGTGCGCAGGTCGAATTTGGCCTGATGCAGGGGGCACTCGATACAGCCGTCTTCCAGGAAGCCGTCGGACAGCAAAGCGTATTGATGCGTACAGATATTGTCTGAAACGAACAATTCGCCGTCGGTTTTATGCAGCGCCAGTTGTTTGCCTTCGACCTCGACGGCCAGGGATTCATCGTCTTCCAGCTGGTCGACGCTTGCGATTTTTATCCAGTTCATGATGGGGCTTATTTTCAAGTGTGCTGACTAATATAATCAGTATGCTGTATATTTATCGACCCAAATATTGGGGTTTTCACTAAATGGCGAAGATGCGCACGCTTCAACGCCCGAGAGGTGGGCAGGCGGGCGTCATATTGCCGGGAATACAACGTCCGTACTAGCTTGTAGCCCGATTCGCATGGATAACTCTTGTTGCATTGCGAGGGCCGGCAGTGTGCGAAAACTCCGTATTTACCCTCGTTGACACTCATTTTATTGATCAGCATACTAACAAATAACTCAGCGTGCTGACAATTTTAGCGGGGATAGCTCCGCAGTGTTCCAAGGCTCGCGCTGGGTGTTTCAAAGACGGACGTGACCGTCGACGGCGAGGAGGCTTTCGACCGTTGCGCAATGGTTGCCTGCACACGCGCAGTCATCAATTCAATCTATAAAAAGGATATGCATATGCAACGACGCCGCTTTCTAACACAAGTCGCCGCCGCAACCGGCGCCGGACTCGCCACGGTCGGCATGCCGGCCCTTGCGCAAAACGCCCCCGCCGTGCGCTGGCGCATGTCGACGGGATGGCCCAAAAGCCTGGATGCCATTTACGGGTCGGCCGCCGAGCTTTGCAAGCGAGTCGGCCAGCTTACCGACGGCAAATTCGAAATACGCGCTTTCCCGGGGGGCGAGATCGTCCCCTACGCCCAGAACATGGAAGCCGTCAGCAACGGCACGGTGGAGTGCAACCACGTCCTGGCGACGGCGCACATCGGCACGAACACCGCCGTTGCGTTCGACACCGGGTTGTCGTTCGGCATGAACGCGCGCCAGCACAATTCCTGGATCCAGTACGGCGGCGGCCTGGAGCAGCTGCGCGCCATGTACAAGCAATACAACATCGTCAACTTCGTGTCGGGCAATGTCGGGGTGCAGATGGGCGGGTGGTTCCGCAAGGAAATAAAATCCCTGGCCGATCTGCATGGGCTGAAGATGCGCATCGGCGGTATCGGCGGCATGGTGCTGACCAAGCTGGGCGCCATTCCGCAGCAGATTCCCCCCGGCGACATCTATCCCTCGCTGGAAAAAGGCACCATCGACGCGGCCGAATGGATAGGCCCGTACGACGATGAAAAACTGGGTCTGAACAAGGTGGCTCCTTATTATTATTCGCCCGGCTGGTGGGAAGGCAGCGCCTCCATCACCACCATGGTCAACGACAAGGCCTGGGAGGCTTTGCCGCCCATGTACAAAGCAGCATTCGAATGCGCGTGCAACGAGCAGGCGCTGCGCATGCTGGCCAACTACGACGCACACAATCCGGCGGCGTTGCGCAAGCTGGTGGCTGGCGGCGCCAAGCTGGCTTACTTTCCCAAGGACGTCATGCAGGCGGCTTACAAAGAGTCGCAAGTGCTGTGGGGCGAGCTTTCCGCCAAGAACCCCGACTTCGCCAAAATCTATCCGGGCTGGAAGAAATACCAGCAGGAAGAGGCGAGCTGGTTCCGTGTGGCCGAAAGCGCGTTGGACAACTTCACGTTCAATGCGCTGGCGCAGCGTTAGTCATCGTCATCAAGGAAATTCCTCAAGGAAATCGTGGTGACAATCAACAGGCAGGTCAGGTTATGAAACTCACCGATTTACCGGCTGCATCCACCAAGACGCAAGGCGTGGGCGCCCGGCTATTGCGCAAGGAGGATGCCCGCCATTTGCAGGGCAAGGGCAACTTCATCGGCAATATGAGCATGCCGGGCATCAACGAAGTGGCTTTCCTGCGCAGCCCGCTTGCGCATGCGCGCATCAGCGGCGTGCGCATCGCCCAGCAGGCCGGGCCCAATGTGTTCCTGCGCGAATCGATGGCCGACGCGCAGGACATCATTGCCGACTCCACCTTGCCGTCGTACCAGGTGTCGGCGCAGCCGCCCCTGGCGCATGGCAAGGTGCGTTACGTGGGCGAGCCGGTGGCCATGGCGTTTGCGCCCACTCGGGCCGAAGCCGAGGACTTGACCGAACTCATCGAGGTCGACTACGACGACCTGCCTGTCTATGTGGACGTGGGCAGCGCCCTGGCCGCCACGTCCGATCTTGTTCATGAAGAATGGAAGGACAATGTTTTCGTCACGCTTTCGGCCAACAAGGAGTTCGACGAACTGGCGGCGCAGGCCGAAGTGGTGGTCACCCGCAAAATCAATCTGTCGCGCCAGTGCATGCTGCCGATGGAAGGCATGGCCGTCATGGCGTATTGGGACCACCAGGCCGATCAACTGGTGGTGTACACCTCGACCCAGGTGCCCCATCTCATCCGCACCGGCCTGGCGCAATTTCTTGGCATGGATCAGGAGCAGGTTCGGGTCATTTCGCCCGACGTCGGAGGCGGGTTCGGCTACAAATGCATTCTGCAGCGCGAAGAGCTGTGTGTGGCATGGCTGGCCAAGACCTATCGCAAGCCCTTCCGCTACCTGGAAGACCGGCGCGAACACCTGATCGCCGGCGCCAATACCCGCGAGCACCATTACGAAATGACCGCCTACGCCGACAAGAACGGGCGGCTGCTGGCGCTGGACGCCAAGGTGGACATCAATGGCGGCGCGTATTCGGTATGGCCGTTCACAACCGGCCTGGAAGCTGGACAGGCCCTGGGCAATTTGCCGGGGC
>JBEBXF010000290.1:0-4697 GCA_040391725.1 Eoetvoesiella caeni
GGGCATCGAAAAGCAGGCGGTGGAGCGCGGGGCGTGGATTGCCGATGCCCGGTGCTTTGCGCCGTCGCGTCACGTCGATGCCGTCTTGCGGCTGCTGCCGTCGGCGGACGGCCCCGTCCATGCCTGGTCGCCGCTGCATATTCATCTGGGCGCGGCGCATTATGTGGCGCATGCGGTGCCGTTGGCGCCGGAGTCGCTGGCCCCGGGGCGGGAAGGCCTGGTGCAGTGGGTGTTCGACGAGCCCGTCTGCGCCATGCCGGGCGACCGCTATATCGTGCGCAACCCCCAGGCCAATCGTACCGTGGGCGGAGGCCGGGTGCTGGATCCCAACGCGCCCGATCGCAAGCGCCGCACCCCGCAGCGGCTGGCCTGGCTGGGCGCGGTGTCCGCCATGCTCGATGGGGAGGGCATCGAAGCGTTGCTGGCACAGGCTCCGCAAGGGCTGGATGAAGACCGGCTGACGCGCCTTGCCGGAAAAGACGCGAACGCCCTGCCTGCGCCGGACGGCGCGGTCTGGATCCAGGGGCAGGGCGCGCAGGCGCCCCGCACGCTGATCCTGCGCGCCAGTTGGGAACGTCTGGGCGACCGGGTGCTGCAGTCGCTGCAGGAATTTCATCAGGCCGCGCCCGACGAACCGGGCGTGGGGACATCGCGGCTGCGGCGTATGGCTTTGCCGGCCTTGCCCGAAGCGCTGTGGCTGGCGCTGTGCGGCGAGCTGCTGGCAGGGGGCCGCGTGCAGCGCAACGGGCCCTGGTTGAGGCTGCCCGGCCACGCCGTGGCCATGTCGGAGGCGGAACGCGTGCTGGCCGAGCGTGTGCTGCCGCTGATTCTTGCCGGAGGGTTCGACCCCCCGTGGGTGCGCGACCTGGCCCTCGATCTTGGCGAACAGGAAGACGCGTTGCGGCAATTGCTGCGCAAGCTTGTGCGCGACGGCCAGGTGCAGCAGATCGTGCGCGACTTGTTCTACCACCGCGAGCAGGTGGCGGCCATGGCGGTATTGGTTGCCGAGCTGGGCGGGTCCGACGGCGTCGGCGCCGCCCGGTTCCGCGACGCCACGGGCCTGGGCCGCAAGCGCGCCGTCCAGGTGCTGGAGTTCTTCGACCGTGTCGGCTACACCCGCCGCGTGCGCGACCGGCATGTGCCGCGCGGCTCAGGCGCGGCGTTTTTGTACGAGGAGTGAGGCTATCATACGGTTTCACTGGAAAGCATTCGCGCCCGGTGGCGCGGCTGGGCTTCAAACCCAGTTGGGGGCGTCAGACGCTCCCAGGTAGGTTCGACTCCTGCTGCTTTCCGCCACAATACGTGCATCGAGTCCAGGATGGAGGCGGTTCTCGCGGTACGGCGCCTTCCGAGCGGGTTGTGCGGCAAGGGTCTACCCCATTTCAGGGCCTGGCCGGCGGATGGCATTACTGCTGGTTTTTTTTAATGAAGTCCAAGAGTGCGCTGGATAAGCCTTGATCGCTGGTGTTTATGCCATACACTTCCGATAGGTGGTTATGGCCGACCAGCTCGGCAAGCGCAATTCTCGAGTTGGTTTGGCATAGTCTTTCAGCCGCTTTCATGGTCTGCTCTTTGAACGTCGCCGGGTCGTGTTCCGCGCAGGCAAATAGTAGAGGCAGGTTGGTGTTGGCCAAGCCCGGCAACGCGCAGCGCGCGTCCATAATGGCTGGGTCGTCCCCAAAATAGCTTTCCACCATCGCGCTGTCTGAAAAGCTCGCCAAATCAAAAATACCCGAAATCAGCATGGCTCCAATGGCTCCTCCGCCAGGCACTGCATGAAATTCAGAGTGGCCAAGGTATTGAGCGACATGGGCGGCGCCGGCGGAGTGGCCCAAGAGGAAAACCCGGTGGGCATCGCCGCCATAGTCACCGATATGGCGTTTGATCCATTGGACAACCATACCTAAATCTTGTTGTGCGGATGGCCATTGATGGGCCGGGGCCAAGCGGTATGTGGCATTGACGCCGATCATTCCGTGGGTGGCAGCCCAAAGCATGACGTTATCGTAGAACGAGCTGGCCGGCGATTTTTTGCTTCCTCCCGTGAACCCTCCGCCGTGAATAAAAACCAGCACCGGTGCGGAACCGGAGCTTTCGCCTGACGTGAACAGATCCAGCAGGTTCCGCTCGTGGGGGCCATAGTTTATGTCTCGCACCACGTTCATGCCGGAATAAGGTTCCGTCGCATGCAAAGATGAATACAACGCTGAGGTCTGCGCCGGTGCAATGATCGGCCCAATCTCTGCAAGCCGAAGCCCGATATGACGAGGGATGGCGGAAATGACTTTATTGGCGTCGATGGCTGTTTTTTTTGGTGGCATGGTTTGACGATGGGTATCGAGGTTATGCGAATAAAATTTTAGGCGCTCAGTCTGGAGTCGCCACTACGCTGAAATTGAATCCTTCATAGCCGTTTTCGGCAACCTGCGTGATTTTCCGATAATAATTGCCCACGCCGCCGACATAGGGCATGAATACCACGGGCTTTCCAGGGATATTGGCGCCGTGGAACCAGGAGTTCCGTGATTGCGCATACAAGGTTTTGCTGGCTGCATCCGTGACGTGATCCGTCCATTCGTCCTGGGCCTGTGCCGCGGGCTCGATCGCGGACAACCCATGTGACCGCATGTGCGAAATGCAATCGGCGATCCATTCGACGTGCTGTTCGATGGAGGTCACCATATTGCTGAACACCGAGGGGCTGCCTGGGCCGGTAATGACGAACATATTGGGAAAGCCCGCTACGCAAAGGCCGAGATATGTGCGCGGCCCCGCCGCCCATGCTTGCCGCAGAGGCAGGCCGTTGCGGCCCACGGGATTTATTTTGTTCATCGCGCCGGTCATGGCGTCGAATCCTGTAGCGAAGATGAGTATGTCCAGTTCGTATTCCGTGCCGTCGGCCAGCCGCAATCCCTTGGCGGTAACGCAATCTATAGGCTTGTCCTGGACATTGACCAGCGACACGTTCTTCCTGTTGAAGGTTTCATAGTAATTCGTGCCCGAGCACAAGCGCTTCGTGCCTATATACAGGTTGCGCGGGGACAGGGCCTCGGCGGTTGCCTGGTCGTGAACCGTGCCGCGGATCTTGCCGCGGACGAATTCCGCCGCGGCTTCATTGACCTCTGGATCGACCAGAATGTCCTTGAATGCCCGCATCATGTACAAACCGCCAAGCTGCCAACGGTTCTCCAGTTCGGCCAGCCTTTCCTCGGGCGGCATTTCTTTGCCTGATAGATGATTGCTGACCTGGTTGTGCCCGAAGCCCGAGGCCCATGCGAACTTTCGTCGTTCGGGATAATTCGCCTTCCATTCTTTTTCCACTTCGGGCTTCATGGGATGATTCTGTGCCGGCATCGTGTAGTTCGGCGTTCTCTGGAATACATACAGGTGCCCGGAATTTTGGGCCACTAGTGGAATCAACTGCGTAGCGGACGACCCCGTGCCGATGACTCCAACCCGCTTGCCCTGAACCTGGACTTCTTGTCGCGGCCAATCTCCCGTATGAAACCACTCGCCCTTGAAGTCTTCCAGGCCTTTCATCGAAGGAACCTGGGCGACGGAAAGCACGCCGGTAGCCATGACGGCATACTTCGCGCTGAAGGTCTCGCCGGTGTTGGTGAGGAAGATCCAGCGTTCCTGTGTTTCATCGAATCTGGCCTGTGTGACGCGTGTGTTCAACTGGATGTCTTTGCGCAGGTCGAAGCGATCTGCAACATGATTGATATAACGCAGGATTTCTGGTTGGCCCGCGTAGCGCTCGGACCAATGCCATTCCTGTTGGAGTTCGTTCGAGAAAGAATACGAATAATCCAGCGACTCGATATCGCAACGGGCGCCGGGGTAGCGGTTGTGATACCAGGTTCCGCCAACGCCTGCTCCGGCCTCCAGCGCCCGCACCGACACTCCCATTTTTCTTAACTTATATACCGCACAGATTCCGGCCAGGCCCGCGCCCACGACGATGGCGTCGAAACACTGAACCGCATTATCTCGAAATTCTTCTCGCATCTTGGTGCTCCTCCAACACGATGATTTGCGCTTGCATCGGGTGTTTTCGATTCGAGGCCGGATCCGCTGAAAGCCAAGCTGCGCTTATCTTCCAGGCATACCACCAAGGATTCCAGAACTATCCGTATAAACCCTGAATGCAATTAGGTTGACTACACAACCTATAAAAGATAGTATGCAAAACATAATAGGTTGTCAACACAACATAAATTTTTTTACAGCTTCGACGCTGATGCCTGTCGCGGTTCGATTGCAATACAACGCAGTGGATTCCACTATGGGTATCGACGAACAAACCAAGGGAGAGCAATGGTGAGACATTTTCTGAAAGCAGCAACCATGTGTCTGGCTGGCAGCGTATTGGCCGCATCCAGTATGTTGTCGCATGCGCAAGGCACGATAAAGATCGGTTTGATAGCGCCGATGTCGGGCACATTCAGTCCATACGGTCAAGGCTTCTACCAGTCCATGCAGGCATATATGGCGAATTACGGCGATGCCGTAGCCGGAAAAAAAGTCCAGATCATCGTGCGCGACAACAGCACCAATTCGCCCGACACGGCCAAGCGGCTCGCCCAGGAATTGATTACGCGGGACAATGTGGATTTCCTGACGGGGTTCGCCCTGTCCTCGGATGGATTCGCCGTCGCTCCGCTTGCCACGCAGGCAAAAAAGCCCACGATTCTCAT
>JBEBXF010000291.1:0-4689 GCA_040391725.1 Eoetvoesiella caeni
GAGGCGGTGCCGGTGGCGGCAAGCACGTTGATGCCGTTGAATTGCGTTTGCTGGGCGACGCGATTGATTTCGTCCAGGCGCTGGTTGACTTCCTGCTGGATCGAATCGATGTCCGATGCGGAGTTCGTGCCGTTTTGGGCTTGAACGGCCAGTTCACGGATGCGCTGCAGGTTGTTGTTGATTTCGTTCAGCGAACCTTCGGCGGTTTGAGAAATCGAGATGCCGTCGTTGGCGTTGCGGGTGGCTTGCGTCAGGCCCTTGATGTTGGCGGTGAAGCGGTTGGCAATGGCCTGGCCGGCGGCGTCGTCTTTGGCGCTGTTGATGCGCATGCCGGACGACAGGCGTTCGATGGCGGTGCCCAGAGCCGATTGGGACTTATTCAAATTGCCTTGGGCAATCAGGGAAAGCGAGTTGGTGTTAATAACAGCCATGGATAACTCCTAGGTATGAATACGGCGAAACACTGCTTCGCCTCTGGTTGCCAAGAAGAATTAGAGTTTGAAGTTGCCCCCCGAGGGTGGATTTAGGCTGAAATCAAACCGTAGTTCTTCCTGTTCCCCCGCATTAACGGATGGGGGGGGAATTACTTTAGGGGGGAGGCCGTGACTTTGTTACAGATGAGATTAGGGCTGAAGCGTGGGTGGTTGGGTTTTTGCGAATGGATAAAACAACTCAGCGCGGATCGTTTTCAAAACGGAGCCAGCTTATTCTGTTGCTTGGAAGCACGATGGGGGCAATTGACGGCTTTACCATCTCACAATAATATATCGATTATCGGTAAACGATATGTCAATAGTGTCTTTTGCCTGCCTTGAAACCAAGGCCTTGTTCGAGGGTCGGGTTGCCGTCCATTTTGCCAATGCGTATTTGCTTTATCTGGACGGAAGAGGGCCCGGCGCAGGTTGAAGTAGTGGACTACCATTAAACAGGTACTGAAATGAAAGCGGTCAACGGAATGCGCCCGATTCACCCAGGGGAAATCCTGCGTGAGGACTTTCTGAACCCTCTAGGTTTGACCCCGCATGCCTTGTCGAAAGCCTTGCATGTGCCGCCGGCCAGAATCAACGACATCGTCCTGGAGCGGCGCGGCATTACGCCCGATACGGCGTTGCGCCTGGCACGCTTTTTCGGCGGCGAGGCGCGGTCGTGGCTGAATTTGCAGCAAGCCTACGATTTGAAGATTGCCGAACGTTCGGAGCTGAAAAAAATCATGGCTGAAATTCAGCCGCTGGCTGCCGAGCCGCTGGTGTAGCGCCCAGGCACCGTGGGTGCGCATGGGCGCCTGGCTTGCTATTCAATCGGCTCGTACGGCAGCCCCACGTAATTCTCTGCAATATTGGTCAAGCCGGCTTCCGAGTTGGTGTAGTAGTCCAGCTCGGCCAACTGGATGCGCTGGCCGAAGGCGTCGTCCGAGAACTTGTGCAGCATGCTGGTCATCCACCACGAGAAGCGCTCGGCTTTCCAGACACGGCGCAGGGCCAGTTCGGAATAGCGGTCCAGCAGGTCGGTGCGCTGTTCCTTGTACACCTTGATCAGGATGCGGGACAAATAGTGCACGTCGCTGGCGGCGAGGTTCAGGCCCTTGGCGCCGGTGGGGGGCACGATGTGGGCGGCATCGCCAACCAGGAACAGGTTGCCGTACTTCATGGGTTCGGTCACGAAGCTGCGCAGCGGGGCGATGCTTTTTTCGATGGAGGGGCCGGTGACCAGGCGGTCGGCGACGGGCTTGGGCAGGCGGATCTTCAGTTCTTCCCAGAAGCGGTCGTCGGACCAGTCTTCGACTTTTTCGTCCAGGCCCACTTGCACGTAGTAGCGGCTGAGCGTCAGCGAGCGCTGGCTGCACAGGGCGAAGCCGCGCGCGTGGTTGTTGTAGATGAGCTCGTGATCCACCGGCGGGGTGTGCGAAAGTATGCCCAGCCAGCCGAACGGGTAGACGCGCTCGAAGGTCTTGATCTGGTCTTTGGGGGCGGACTGGCGCGAAACGCCGTGGAAGCCGTCGCAGCCGGCGATGTAGTCGCATTCCAGCTCGACCTTCTTGCCGTCCTTGACGAAGGTGACGCGCGGCTTGTCGGTGTAGAAGTCGTGCAACTGCACGTCTTCGGCTTCGTAGATGCTGACGCCGCCTTCTTTGGCGCGGGCCTTCATGAGGTCTTCGGTGACTTCGGTCTGGCCGTACACCATCACCGTTTTGCCCTTGGCGTATTTTTTGAAGTCGATGCGTTTTTGCTGGCCGTTGAAGGCGAACGAGACGCCTTCATGCACGTGGCCTTCGCGTTCCATGCGTTCGTTGGCCTTGGCTTCGCGCAGCAGGTCGACCATGCCTTGTTCCAGCACGCCGGCGCGGATGCGGGTAAGCACGTATTCGGGCGATCTGCGCTCCAGGATGACGGTGTCGATGCCCTGGTGGTGCAAAAGCTGGCTTAGCAGCAGGCCGGAGGGGCCGGCGCCGATGATGGCGACTTGTGTTTTCATGGAAAGCCTCTTGTGGACGAGTCGGTTTTTATGGCGGCGTCCGCACGCGTGCCGCGGTTTGGCATCTGGAAGGGTAGGTAACGATTCCTGATGCGTTCTATGCCGCTATAGTGGGTCCGGGCAAGGCAATTTGGAATGGATAAATTAGTATAATAATTGTACTTTTCGAATATTTTTTGAAATGTGGTTTCGATAAGCCCATGAAATTGCCAAGAACAAGGGTTAACCCTTAGTCAAACTCCTTGTATAAATGGCATGTCGCCGGGCCGGACCACGAACAGGAGAAGCCATGGCGGCGGCCGACAGCGTATCCAAGGTTCCCGTCTATAAGTTGTATGGCGAGCACGAGCAGTGGCTGACGCCCGACATGGTGCATTGCGAATCCATTGCCGACCGCAGCAAATTGCACGATTGGCAAATCAAGCTGCATCAGCACCATGGCCTGATCCAGCTTTTGTATTTGCGCGGCGGCAGCGCCCGGGTATGCCTGGACGGCGAGTATTTCGACATGCAGCCTGGGCAGATCGTGGTCGTGCCGCAAATGTGCGTGCATGGCTTCAAGTTCGCGCCCAACGCCATCGGGCACGTGGTAACGCTGGCGCTTCCCCTGGTGCACAAGCTTACGCAGGACATCGGCGATGCGCAGGCGGTGCCGGCCACGCCGCGCATCTATCAGGTCGGCGAAGGGGACGATGCCGGGAAAATGAATATGGGCTTCGGTTCGCTGCATGCCGAATACCTGGGCAATGGCGCGCACCGCAATGCCCTGATGGAAGCCATGCTGATTGCGATTCTTGTGTGGCTGAGCCGGCACGAGGCCTATGCCAGCGGCGAGCCGGCCAGGGAGGGCGACCGGGGGCGGCAGTATTTCCGCCATTTCTGCCAGATGATCGAGGAAGATTACGCGGGCCAGCATTCGGTGGAGCATTACGCCGGGCGCATAGGCATTACCGCCGCCTACCTCAATGTATTGTGCCGGCAGTACGTGGACCAGTCGGCGCTGGAGTTGATTCACCAGCGGGTGGTGCTGGCCGCCAAGCGCAACCTGGTCTATACCTCGATGACCATCAGCGTGGTGTCGTACACGCTGGGGTTTTCCGACCCAGCGTATTTCACGCGTTTTTTCAAGCGCCAGGTGGGCTTGTCGCCCAAGGAGTTCCGCAAGCGGGCCGCGACCCTGCTGGAGTGATCGCGGCCGCCGGCGTTCAGACCACCTTTTGGGTCTGCGTGCCGAGCTGGTCGATGCGCAGTTCGACGACGTCGCCTTTTTTCAGGAATTGCTGGGGCTTCATGCCCAGGCCCACGCCGGAGGGCGTGCCGGTGACGACCACGTCGCCGGGCAGCAGGGTCATGAACTGGCTCAGGTAGGAAACAATGGTGGCTACCGGGAAGATCATGTCGGCGGTATTGCTGTGCTGCTTGACCTGGCCGTTGACCTTGAGTTCCATTTCCAGCTTTTGCGGGTCGGGCAGTTCGTCGGTGGTGACCAGCCAGGGGCCGATGGGGCCGAAGGTGTCGAAGCTTTTGCCTTTGGTCCATTGGCCGTTGCGCTTGGCTTGCCAGTCGCGTTCGGAAACGTCGTTGGCCAGGCAGTAGCCGGCCACGTATTTCAGGGCGTCTTTTTCGCTGACTTTTTGCGCCTTGGTGCCGATGACCAGGCCCAGCTCGATTTCCCAGTCGGTGTTGACCGAGTTGTCGGGCATGATGATGTCGTCGTTGGGGCCGCAGAGCGAGGTCAGGGCCTTGGTGAAGATGACGGGCTCTTTGGGGATTTCCATACCCGCCTCGGCGGCGTGCGCACGGTAGTTCAGGCCGATGGCCATGAACTGGCGCGTGCCGGCCACGGGCGGGCCCAGGCGCACGTTCTTGTCCACCACGGGCAGTTTTTCCAGATTGACGGCGGCCAGGGCCTGGAGGCGTTCGGGGGCCAGGTATTCGGGGGTCAGATCGGGAACGAGCAGCGACAGGTCGCGGATATTGCCCTGGGCGTCGAGTGCGCCGAGTTTTTCGGCGCCTGCCGCGCCATAACGAAGTAGTTTCACAGTAGCTCCAATTTTATTAGGTGGGGAACCCTGTATTGTGCACCATAATCATGCCGGTGCCATCCAGGGGTCATTGGGTCACGGGGTTTTTGTAGTTCTTGAGCGAGTCGTCGATTTCCACGTTTTGCAGTTTGCCGTCCACACGCTCGGCCTTGCGGATGTAGATGGTCTGGGT
>JBEBXF010000292.1:0-4687 GCA_040391725.1 Eoetvoesiella caeni
AAATAGCGATACAGCGACAAACCGGAATCGTCGGCGGCGGCACGCGCCGCCGCCATGCTGGCGGCCAGAATGGCGTTGGCGCCCAGGCGGCTCTTGGACTCGGTGCCGTCCAGGTCGATGAGCGTGCGGTCGACAAAGGTCTGCTCCTGGGCATCCAGGCCCATGAGCGCTTCGGAGATTTCAGTGTTGATGTTCTCGACGGCGCGCAGGACGCCTTTGCCCAGGTAGCGCGACGCATCGCCATCGCGCAGCTCGATGGCCTCGCGCGAGCCCGTGGAAGCGCCGGACGGCACGGAGGCGCGGCCCATGGCGCCCGACTCGAGCAACACATCACATTCGACGGTGGGGTTACCGCGCGAATCAAGGATTTCGCGCCCAATGATATCTACGATTGCACTCATGGTATTTGACAGTCCTGCCTGAAATAACGATTTGGTTTGGCGCCCGCCCGGCCCAACAACCCGGGAGAGATAAATTTAAAGGTCTGATTGTACTCGGGCTTCGCAAAATCGGCCCATTCAAAGCGGAACGCCAGGTTTCTTTTGGTATCACGCGAACGCGGGAAGCCTTCTCGATGCCAGCGCCACTCGACCATCCGCCCGATCAGGGCGGCAACGGCTCCTTGACCACGACGCCGCGACGCGCCAGCCGTCAAGGATGCGGCATTTCGTGGCGCAAACGCTTTTCCAGGATATCGAGCAGCCTGCTGAGGGTTTCCACTTCGTCGGCGGAGAGATCGGAAACCAGCGTGCCGAAGAACTGCATGCGCTTGGGCAGGGCCTGTTCGACCAGCCGGGTGCCATCGCCGGTCAGGACGACGTTGGTCAGCCGATTGTCCCGCTCGTCGTTATGCCGCGCGATCAGTCCGAGGTTCTGCATGGCCTTGACCTGGCGCGTCAAGGCGGCCGGATCCATGCCCAGATGTTCGGCCAATTGTTTCTGCGACAACTGGCCCTGCTGGTACAACGCCAGCAAGACGCGCCAGCGCGGTAAAGGCAGACCCATGCTGGCGTCGAAGGAGCTGAGCATGGCGCGGTATGTGCGGCCCAATTGCTGCACGACCTTGAACGCGGGCAGTTCAATGGGCATCGCGGGCCTCCTCCGGCTCTTCGCCGGCCGCCAGAGGCGCGCCGGGCTTGGCCGCAGGCTCGTTATTGGCGGCGGGCCGCGCTCCGCCGGAAGCGCGGTTGAAGCGCACAGGTTCGACGCCGCGCACCCAGAACGCGGCCACGATCACCACCAGCAGCACCAGCACCATGCCCAGGTGTATGGACGACACCATCGACGCGCGCGCCGCGTCGATCAAGGCGGCCCCGTCCAGCCCCAGCCCGTGCAGCAAGCCGGTGAACTTTTGCTGATCGGCGGCGTTCATGAGTATTTGCGGGTCTTCCAGCATGCCTGCCCAAGCCCCCGGCGAATGCGCGGAAACAGCCAGTTTCACATGCTGCACATAATAGTGATTGACCAGGGAGCCCACGATGGCCATGCCCAGCATGCCGCCGATCATGCGCGTGGACTGCAGCAGGGCCGTTGCAATGCCCAACTGCCCGCGCCCGGCGATCTCCTGGCCGAAGACGGTCAGGTTGGGCACAATAAAGCCCAGGCCCAGCCCGCCGACGACCAGAACCCCCGCCATGGCCCATACATTGGTCGACCGGGAGATCAGCACCAGGCCCGCACATGAAATGAACAGCAGCACGAACCCCACGTAAAGCATGATGTTGGGATTGGGGAGGCGCACCAGAATACGGCTATTGAAAATGCTGGCCACCGTGATGCAAAACACCAGCGGCGTAATCAGCACGCCCGCCGCTTGCGGCGTCTGCCCAAAACCGCCCTGCAGCAATAGCGGCACGTAGAACAGAATGGCGAACATGGCAAAGCCCAGCAGCGTCGACAGGCCGAACAGCGCCGACAGGCTCTTGTTGCGGAACATGTCGAGCGGCAATAGCGGATCGACGCAATGCCTTTCCCAGAAATACAGGGCCGCGAACATCACCACGCTGCCCGCGCCGGCCAGCGCCGCCATCGACCCCATGTGCGGCGTGGGCAGAAACTCCACGAAAAGCTGCAGGCCGCTCAAGCCCGCCGCGATCAATACCGCTCCCTGCCAGTCCAGATGGATATTGCCGTGCTGTATGTGCCGAATGCGCGGCAGGTATTTTGAAATGAACCACAGGCCCAGGATGCTGATGGGCAGATTGACGAAGAACACCGAGCGCCAGCCGGCATAATGCGTCAACACCCCGCCCAGGGTCGGGCCGATGGCGTTGGCCAGCCCATAGGCCGAGCTGAACAGCACCTGCCAGCGCAGGCGCACGCGCGGCTCGGGAAATAAATCGGGAATGCAGGCGAACGCCGTGCCCACCAGCATGCCGCCGCCTATGCCCTGCAGCGCGCGGGCCAGCACCAGTTGCATCATGCTGTTGGAAAACCCGCACAAGGCCGAGGCGGCGCCGAACACCACGATGGCCGCGATGACGAAGTGCCGGCGGCCGTAGTAATCGCCCAGCCGGCCGAAAATCGGCACCATGATGACCGAAGTGAGCAGGTAGGAGGTTCCCACCCAGGCATACAACTCGAAGCCATTGAGCTCCGCCACGATGGTGGGCAGGGCCATGCCCACCACGGTCTGGTCGATGGCGACCATCATGACCACGAAACACAGGCCCAGCATGGCGAAAAGGGATTGGCGAACCGACAGGACGCGGCCGGTTGCGGAGGAATCTGTTGCGGCTATGGGAGCCATGGAAAATCCTGGATAACACAATCATTGATAAGTCAATGATTTTACGGCGGCAGAACCCGCCAGGCAAGTCCACTTGCCGTAAAACAACAAAAATGGAAGGAGCGCGGCATGCCTTGGGGAATCCCGGCAGAGAGTCCAAGCCCCCACACTGCGCTAAAGGGAAGAGGCTAGATTTCGAACAAGCCGTTGCGCTTGACGCAGCGGTCGATGTCGACCAGGGATTCGAGCAGCCCTTCCATGCGGTGCAGGGGCACGGCATTGGGGCCGTCCGACAGGGCTTTGGAGGGGTCGGGATGGGTTTCCATGAAAACGCCCGCCACGCCCACCGCCACGGCGGCGCGCGCCAGCACCGGCACGAACTCGCGCTGCCCGCCCGACGAAGTGCCCTGCCCGCCCGGCAACTGCACGGAATGCGTGGCGTCGAACACCACCGGGCATTCCGTTTCGCGCATGATGGCCAGCGAACGCATGTCGGACACCAGATTGTTGTAGCCGAACGAAGCACCGCGCTCGCACACCATGATGTTGCTGCCGTCGCCGCCCGCCTCGATGGCGGCGGCTCGCGCCTTGGCCACCACCTGCAGCATATCGTGCGGCGCCAGGAACTGGCCCTTCTTGATGTTGACGGGCTTGAGCGAGGCCGCGCAGGCGTGGATGAAGTCGGTCTGGCGGCACAAAAAGGCCGGCGTTTGCAGCACGTCGACCGCCTGCGCCACGTCGGAAATCTGATCGACGGTGTGCACGTCGGTAAGAACCGGCAGCTTCATTTGCGCGCGGATATCGGCCAGTATCTGCAGGCCCTCGTCCATGCCGGGGCCTCGATACGACTTGTCGGAGCTGCGATTGGCCTTGTCGAACGAGCTTTTGTAGATGAAGGGGATGCCCAGCCTGCCGGTGATTTCCTGCAGCACGCCCGCCGTGTCGAACGCCATCTGGCGCGACTCGATCACGCAAGGGCCTGCGATAAGAAAGAAGGGCTGATCCAGGTCCGCTTCGAATCCACAAAGCTTCATGCCGACTCCTTGCCCGTGCGCTGAGCCTGGTGCTTCAGCGCAGCATTGATGAAGCTGCTGAACAAGGCGTGGCCATCGCGCGGGGTCGAGGTGAACTCGGGGTGAAACTGCACGCCCATGAACCAGGGGTGGCCGGGCAGTTCCATGATTTCGGGCAGTTGCTCGGTGGGCGTGCGCGCGCTGATGACCATGCCGGCCTCTTCGAGGCGCGGCACGTAGGCGTTGTTGACCTCGTAGCGGTGGCGATGACGTTCGTAGACTTCGTTGCCGTATATGTCGTGAGCCCGCGTTTCCGGCTTGACCGGGCAGCGCTGCGCGCCCTTGCGCATGGTGCCGCCCAGATCGGAAGCCTGGTCGCGGCGCTCGATCTGGCCTTCGCGATCCTGCCACTCGGTAATGAGGGCCACCACCGGATGCGGGGTGGCCGGATCGAACTCGGTGCTGTTGGCGTTTTCCAGGCCGGCGACGTCGCGGGCGAACTCGATGACGGCCAGTTGCATGCCCAGGCAGATGCCCAGATAAGGCACGCCGTTTTCGCGGGCATAGCGGATGGCAGCTATCTTGCCTTCGGTGCCGCGCTTGCCGAAACCGCCCGGCACCAGGATGGCGTCCAGGTGCTTGAGGCAGTCGACGCCTTCGGTTTCGATGACTTCGGAGTCGATGTACTCGATGCCGACGTGCGAATGCGTATGAATGCCCGCATGCACCAGCGCCTCGGACAAGGACTTGTACGACTCGGTCAGGTCGACGTATTTGCCGACCATGCCGATGCGCACCTCGTTGCGCGGATGCTCGATGGCGTCGATCAGCCTTTCCCACATGGACAGGTCGGCGGGCGGCGGCGAGATGGCCAGCGCATCGCACACCAGGTTGTCCAGGCCCTGCTTGTGCAGCATGGCGGGAATCTTGTAGATGGAGTCCGAAT
>JBEBXF010000293.1:0-4680 GCA_040391725.1 Eoetvoesiella caeni
ACCTTCGGGTTATGAGCCCGACGAGCTGCCAGACTGCTCCACCCCGCGTCTGAAAGAATGAAACTATACACTAAATCCATGACCCTTGCAACGCAAGGACTGCTCTGCGTAATCAATGACAGAATCTGAAATCACCCGAGTCCTGGAAGCTGCGCTGCTGTGCGCGGATCAACCCATGCAGTTGACGGAACTGCGCAAACTGTTTTTGACGGATGACGTTTCGAACGACGACCTGAGGCGCTATCTGGCCGTGCTGCAGATGGACTGGGCCGAAAAAGGGCTGGAGCTGGTCAACCTGGCCAGCGGCTGGCGGTTTCAAAGCCGCCCCGAAATGCAGCGCTACCTCGAGCGATTGAATCCGGAAAAACCGCCGCGCTATTCGCGCGCTGTGCTGGAAACTCTGGCCATCATTGCATGGCGACAGCCCGTTACGCGCGGCGACATCGAAGATATCCGGGGCGTGTCGGTTTCGTCGCAAATCGTCAAGTCGCTGGAAGACCGGGGATGGATCGAGGTTCTGGGGCATCGCGATGCGCCCGGACGTCCGGCGCTGTTCGGCACGACCCGCCAGTTTCTCGACGACCTGGGCCTGCGGTCGCTGGACGAGCTTCCCGCTTTGGAGTCGCAGGACGCCATGGCGGCGCTGGCGGGCTTCGAGCTCGAGGAGCTGCCCGCGGACGACTCCGATGGCCCGGCGGGCGAACAGGCCGCGGGCGAGACTCCGCAAGATTCGGCTGCGCTGCCGGAAAACGAAAACGGCGAGGCGGCCGTTGCGGTGGCAGACACTGCAGAAATCCCTGACGGCCTGGGCGCCGAGGCAGCCGTGGTCGCTGCGGATGCAGGCGATGTCGAGGCTGCGGAGGATGTCGAGGCTACGGAGAATATCGAAAATGCCGAGGGTATCGAAAATGCCGAGGATGGCGGGGAAGTCGAGGGTATCGAGGGTGCCGCTGGCGGCGACGCCGATCCTGATGCGGACGACTCCCGGCATGGCGACGAGCCCGGCAACGAATTGAGCGCGGAAACCAATACAGAAATAAACGAGGCGGATGAAGACAGGCAGTAATGCCTTTCATCCGCGCTATGGAATGATACGGAGTGTCTTATCAATATGAATGAAACAAATCAAGATGGCGTGCCGTTGGCCGCCGGCCCGGAAGCGCCTGCTGGCGGCGAGGCGGAAACGGGGACTTCGCCGGCTCGGCGCGGCCGCAAGCTAAGAACGCCGTTCCGCCGCAGGCGCGGCGATGCCGCCGCCGACGGCGCGCCGGCAGTGGGACAGCCCGGCGAGGCGCAGCCGCCAGCCGTCAAGCGAACACGCAAGCCGCGCGCCGAGGCCGCGCAAGACCAGGCCCAGGATCAGTCCGAAAGCCAGGGCCAGCCTCAAGGCCAGGAGCAAAGCCAGGGCCGGGGCCGCCAGGGTCAGGGCAAGAACCGGTCGCGGCAAGGCAGGAAACAAGGGCAGGGACGTAGTCCGGGGCAGACGCCGGTTGTTCAGCAGGGCAGCGAAAAAGAGTCCGAGCTGGCCCTGGCCTACCTGGACAAGACCGAAAAAATGGAGCAGCGCCTGGGTAAATACCTGAGCAGCGATGCGGTAACTCCCAAATTGCACAAGGTGCTGGCTGATGCCGGCATCGGTTCGCGCCGGGAGATGGAAGAGCTGATCATTGCCGGCCGGGTGTCGGTCAATGGCGAGCCGGCCCATATCGGCCAGCGCGTCGGCGCCAACGACGTCGTAAAGGTGAACGGTCGGCCCATTACGCGGCCCAATGCGTCCAAGCCTCCGCGGATCATCCTTTATCACAAACCCGCCGGCGAAATCGTCAGCCATGACGATCCGGCAGGCCGGGCTACGGTTTTCGCCCGCTTGCCCAAGATCCGCGTCGGCAAATGGCTGTCCGTGGGGCGGCTGGATCTGAATACCGAAGGTTTGCTCATTCTTACGACTTCCGGCGAATTGGCCAACCGGCTCATGCATCCTCGTTATGGCGCCGAGCGCGAGTACGCGGTGCGGGTGCTGGGCGAACTGGGCGAAGAGCAGCAGGCTCAATTGCTCAAGGGCATCGAGCTCGAAGACGGCAAGGCCCAGTTCGGCTCGTTCGAGTACCTGGGCGGCGAGGGCAGCAATCGCTGGTATCGCGTCACCCTGAATGAAGGGCGCAATCGAGAAGTGCGCCGCATGTTCGAGGCCGTCGGCGTCACGGTCAGCCGCCTCATCCGGACACGCTTCGGCGAGGTGGTTCTGCCCCGCAATCTGCGCCGCGGGCGCTGGGAAGAGCTGGACAGCACGCTTGTTACCGCCCTGATGGTTCAATTGGGACTGTTGCGCGACGACGGCGAAGCCTCGGCGGGCGGCCGTCGCGGGCAGCGCGGCATGAGCCAGCCTTTGTCTCACGACAGCGCCTTGCCGCCGGGCTTCGGCACGATGGAGCGCAACGGGCTGAACGGGGCCAAGATCAGCCGCCGCGGCAAACTGTCCGGTGGCCGTATCGGCAAGACCGCCACGCACCAGGCATTTCCGTCCGATCCCTTTGGAACCGGCATCATGTTCAGCGGCGGCCTGGCCAACGGACACCCCGATGGCAATAAAGCCAAGGGCCGCGGCAAAGCGCGGCGCGGCCCGCAAGCCGAAGGGCAGCCGTCGGCCGACGCGCCCAGGGGCCCCCGCGGCGGCGCCCGCAAGGACGGGCGCGGCAATGGCTCCAAAGGGGCCAAGGCCGGCAAGCCGAAGGCCAGCCGGGGCGGCAAGGACTCGGCCGCCGGCCGCGGTGACGACTGGCAGCCGCGCGGCGCCTCCGCCCACGAATCCCATCTGGGCTTTTTAGGCGGCAAAGGGCGCGGCTAGGAGCCCGGGCTGTTTCCGCCGTCCGTGCTCCTGGGCCATCGGCTTGCGCCTGGCGCAGGCCGGCGGGCCGTGACGGAGTTCGACGGGCGGTGTTGCGCGGACGTGTTTCGCGCGCATAATTTCTTGCCTAAGCTCGTGACGTAGCAGGTTTTTTTATGAAAATCTGCTAGAATAGCGAGTTCAACAGTCATGTGTGCTTGTTGTAGGCGCATGGCGGCGCATATTCGAATGCGCCCGGTGGTTTATGGGTGTTTATGTTGCAGGCGGCGGTTTTTTGGCGGCTTTGCCTGCGCCGGCTGCAAGGTTTGCAGGCCGGCCGCACCGATACGGCTTGGGCGTGGTAACAATGGGCTGGGCATGCGCAGCCCTTTTTTTTTGAGTTTATGGCAGATATATTCGCATTGACGCAACAGGCACTGACCGGCATGGATATCGAGCTGGTCGACGTGGAACGCGCGCCCCTGGGGCTGCTGCGCGTCACCATTGATCGCCCGGGCGGTGTGCGAATCGAAGACTGCGAGCAAGCATCCAGGCAGCTGTCGCGGGTGTTCGAAGTCGAAAACATCGACTACAAACGCCTGGAAGTCGGCTCCCCCGGCATCGATCGTCCATTGAAAAAACCGGCGGATTTTCTGCGGTTTGCCAACGAACGCATCGAAATCCGGCTGCGCGAGGCCGTCAACAGCCGCAAGGTGTTCACAGGAATGCTGCGGGTGCCGGAAAACGCCGCGATAGACGATATAACGCCCGATTTTGTCTTTGGCCTCGAGCTTGAACCCGAGGGCAAGGCAGGCAAAGCGGAAACGCTCGGCTTCACTTTCGAAGGCATAGATCGAGCCAAACTAGATCCCGTACTTGATTTCAAGGGTAAAAAGCGATGAGTCGCGAAATTCTTCTATTGGTTGACGCCTTAGCGCGTGAAAAAAACGTAGAGCGTGAAGTGGTTTTCGGCGCACTTGAAAACGCGCTGGCTTCCGCCATGAAAAAACGCTTCAAGGAAGAGGCCGATATTCGTGTCTCCATCGATCGCACCAGCGGTGAGCACGAAGGTTTTCGGCGCTGGCTGGTCGTGCCCGACGATGCCGGTCTGCAAGAGCCCGACCAGCAGGAACTTTACTCCGAAGCCCAGGAAATCGTACCCGGGATCGAAGTGGGCGAATACATCGAAGAGCCGCTCGAGCCTGTCGAGTTCGGCCGTATCGGCGCCCAGGCCGCCAAGCAGGCCATTCTGCAGAAGATCCGCGACGCGGAGCGCGAGCAGGTGCTCAACGACTTCCTCGAGCGCGGCGAAACCATTATTTCGGGCACGGTCAAGCGCATGGATAAGGGCGACGCCATTATCGAAACCGGCAAAATCGAAGCCCGGCTGCCGCGCTCCGAGATGATCCCCAAGGAAAACATCCGGGTCGGCGACCGCATCCGCGCCTGGGTGCTGAAGGTCGATCACGCCGCTCGCGGCCAGCAGGTCATTCTGTCGCGCACCGCGCCCGAGTTCATTCGCCAGCTGTTCGAAAACGAAGTGCCTGAAATCGAACAGGGTCTGCTCGAAATCAAGGCGGCGGCCCGCGACCCCGGCGTGCGCGCCAAGATCGCCGTGGTGGCGTACGATAAACGCATCGATCCCATCGGCACTTGCGTCGGCATGCGCGGTTCCCGCGTCACCGCCGTGCGTAACGAACTGGGCGGCGAGCAGGTCGACATCGTGTTGTGGGCCGACGATCCGGCTGAGTTCGTGATCGGCGCCCTGGCGCCGGCCCACGTCGATTCCATCGTCGTCGACGAAGACAAGCACGCCATGGACGTCGTCGTCGACGCCGAGAACCTGCCCAAGGCCA
>JBEBXF010000294.1:0-4662 GCA_040391725.1 Eoetvoesiella caeni
GAGTTAACCAACAATGAGGTCAACTGCAGCCAAAGGCAGCCAGACGCTCCGCAAGCCCACAGGCCTCCGGAAGAACTCTGCCGGCAGTTGGCCGCGTATGCATCCCAAGGCCGCTACAGCGACATCCTGGACTGGATCAACATACCAGCGCTGCAAAAGCCCAATTACCAAGGGTTTCGGTCAGCGGTTCAGGCAGCTCTTGACGATATGGACTTCGACCAACTCCAGGAGCTTGCCACAAGGCACGGATAACCGGAACTCCTGAAAGTGAAGGTGGCAGTACTGGGTTCGAACCAGTGACCCCGCCGTGTGAAGGCAGCGCCCCGCCATTGAGCCAACACGTCAATCGGCGCTGCGACACGTGACCAGCCTGAAGATTACTCAAACTTGCCCAGCGTAAGCGTCAAGTTCGTAGTCTTGGTGGCGATGATCATGGGTTGCTGATCTCCGACATCGTCATAGGCAAACCCATAAGCCAGGCCGTTGGTGCTGTATTGGTGAAAATGCTGCGCCCAGACATTGCTGGCGACGGAGGGCGGGTAGCTGGCGCTGATAGGCGGGGTGTAGCCGCCTCCGACGTCGATGTTCAGCTCGGTGGTCGTGTTGCTGATGACGCCCCGGTTGAATCCGGCAAGAATGGCCTTGCCGGTGTTTTTGAGATCCGTCAGCAGGTCTCCGGTTTGCGGCACGCCAACACCTGTCATCGTGCCGTTGCAGTCCAGGACATTTGATGTTGTGATGTCATTAAAGATGAACTGAGACGCCCCTGTTCCTGTTGCGTCCGTATAAAAACTCAACGTCTTATTGGTCGCATCAGCCTTTCCGTAGTAGGTCTTTTGCAGCGCATTGGAAGAGCACGTTACGGCCAGCCAATTATTCTCCCAATAAGTCAGCGCGTCGCTGATGACGGCATCCAGATAGGTGCTGGTTGCGATGCCCGGGGCTTTGGAAGGCGCCAGCGCACGCAACTTGCTGCTGGTATTGGCGCTTGGCGGGTAGGCATCTGCATCCACCCCGGAAGTAGGCATTGCGACCGATGTATCGAACGGCGCACCCAGTTGGGCCAGATCGGCCAGTATCTCGGACCGCTTTTTGTTGTACAGGCCTTGCGGGCTGCCCTGCACGTTTTCGCCGGTAGCGCTTGCGGAGATGGGAAACCCGTATTGATCGACCTGCGTCGTGTTGATGTACAGCAGCCCGTTCACGTCAAACGAGAATTCCAGCCAGTCATAGAAACAAAGCGCCCCTATGCCGCCAGCCGCAACGACCGGAGTGGTGTAGCCGTCAACCGTTCCCGAGGAGGAAAAACTGCCACCAACCCTGGGCGTGAATGGCAACAAGGGCTTGCCCACCGAAATCCAGATACGCCCGCTGAAGGCGGCCGGACCCGTGCCAAAACCCGGAATATTAATGCTGTTGAAGCCGGTGAGATCGGCCACCGCGGTGGGGCCGGTGCGGCTTAGCGAAATGCCGTAGTTAGCCCAAGGATCCGGATAATTCTGTTGATAAGCGGTACCCGACAGGCCAGTCTGGATCTTTGACGAATCGGTGATCGTGTTGTCACTGGTCGACATCTCGACGGGACGGCCCTGCGTACTGTCGTAGCGGTAGAACACCTGGCCCGGCACTTTGACCAGGCCGGTAATGTAAGCATAAACAGGAATGTCGGCGGGGATTCCCGTGGCGTCGACACTGGCGTCGATCAACAGCTTGTTGGTTCCGTCCAGGGTACCGTCCAAGCCAGGAGATTGGCCTGAGCCAGCACCAAGGCTACCACCGGAACCGCCGGAACCACCCGGGCAGCCGGTGAGAACGCCGAGCAGCCCTGCTGCGCCCAAACTTTTGAAAATGACGCGTCGCTTCCAGTTGAACTCAGCCATCATTGGCTCCTCTTCAAATATGCATATCCCTGCTTGGCCAAAGACGGCCTTCGCAGCAAAACCACTGAACTCACACCCAATTCGGAACCTCGGCCCAGCCCTGGGATCGGCGAGCGAGAAAATTCAAAATCTAATTATTCGTGACAGTATATTTCAACCCACATAGCGAGTCGAGCACCATGATCGCCAGCCCACCCCTGAAAACGATCGCAGCACACCGGCCCTCATAGCGGCCGTCACACCGCCTCTTGAGTCCTTGAGTCCTCTTTAAAACCCGCTTTCCTTGATTACCGAGCCCGCCAGGTTGTAAAACCATTCGGCGGCAATGGAATGGCTTTTCCCCGCAATCACCACACTCGCCTGCTGCGTGCGCAGGCTCTCGGGTTTTTCTTCCAGGCGCAGGCGAACCCGGTACAAAGCGTGCTGCACCTCGTGCTTGTTATTGACGGTGCTGACGCGTATTTTCCCACCGTGCGCAGCGTCCAGCATGGGGTCGGGCAGGTACTGGGTGCCGGCGGCATCTATGGCCGCCACCACGGCCCGCAGCGGCGAGAACTGACCAGGCACATACACCTTCGCCTCGTCGCCAAGCTCCACGTAACGCAGGCCGCCTTGGTCCATGAACGCCTCGACGATCCAGGCGCCCTGCTCGTTCACCAGGACGCCCAGCTCCTGGCTGGGGCTTACCCACACTCCCGCATGCACCAACGGGTCGAGTCCGGCCAGCACGCCGGAAAACGGCGCAACCAGTTCCAGACGCTCGCTTTCCTGCACAGCGCCCCGCGCTTCGGCCTGCTCTTGTCGCAGCCGGCTGCTCAGCAAGCCCCGGCTGGCGGCGTCTTCCTCGACGACATTGGCGCGCTTGATCTGCGACCAGATGGTAGCGCTGGCGGCCTGCGCCTGCCGATGGCGGGCGGCCACGTCGGGCGATTCGAGCACCATCAATACCTCGCCCTTCTTAACCGGGCCCGCCGGATGCACCTGGGCCACGCGGGCGGGGTAAGGCGCGAACAGCAACTGGCTGCTTTGAGCGCGAATCCAGCCCGGCGCATGTACACCATGCGGCCAGGGCGCGAAGAGCGCCAGAAGCAGGAACAGCACAATGCCGGTGGCCGCGATCCGCCGGCCACTGCTGATGTCGGCGCGACGGCGCCACCATACTTTCAATTCGGAATACACGGGCATGATGATGAACCAGGAGACCTCCACGGCAAACAGGAAAATGCCCAGGGCCTTGAAAAAATACAGGTACACGCCAATGGCAATACCCAGGAAGACGGTGAAACGCACCATCCAGACGATGAAAGCGAATACCGTCAGGAAGCGGGCCAGCCGGCGCGGCATAGGCTCGGGCACCGGATCGTTCCAGCCCAGCAGGACGCGACGCAGGAAGCGGCGCCCGAACGCAAAGCTGCGCATGTGCAGATTGGGAATGTCCAGCAGGTCGGACAAGACGAAATAGCCGTCGAACCGCATGAAGGGGCTGGCGTTGATGCCCAGCGAAAGCACCCACGACGTCGTGGCCAGGAAGAAGAAGGCCGAACGCAGGACGCCGTCGTCGGTCAGGCTCCAGAATAAGGTGGAGAACACCGCGATGCCGACCTCGGTGGTCATGCCGGCCACGACGATGGCCAGCCGTTTGCGATGATCGGTGAGCTTCCACGATTCGGAGGTGTCGGTGTACAGCATGGGGAACATGACGACCAGAGAAATCCCCATGTGCGCGACCCGCACCCCATAGCGCGTGGCGGTCAGTGCGTGCCCCATTTCGTGCAGCACCTTGGCGAAGGCCAGGGCGACCATATAGGCCAGCACGCCGGCCGGTGTGAAGCTATCTTGAAAGCTGACCAGGAACACGTCCCACTGGCGCGAGGCCAGCACCAGCCCGAGGACGGCCACGCCCAGGACGAACACCCCGAACGCCCGGGTATAGATAAAGCTCACCCAGGGCAGAAGCGCCGCCAGGAAACGGTCGGGGCGCACAAGGGGAATGCGGATGAACAGATAATGATGCAGAAGCCATTTCAGGTCGCGACGCTTGCGGCTTGCCGCCAAGGCGGCAAGCCGTTCGCTGGCCTGCGCGCCGTCGGCTCGCAACAGGAAATTCTGCTCCAGGAAACCCAGCAGCATGCCAAGCGTGGCGTTGTCGGCTGACAAAGGGGTTTCTCGATGCAACTGCTCCAGCAGCGCGGAGCCCGACTCCTGCCAGCGCGACAGCATTTCAAACTCCAGCCAGCCTATGCGGTAAAACCGGTTGGAAACAGGATCCTGGATCATCCAGGCGGGCGAGCCATCGACATTGGCCCCGGCGGGAAACAGCATCAAGTCTTCGCGCAGGGCCGGAAGCGGCGCCTCCTGGGCGTGGGCCGCTTGCGCGGCCATGTCCGGCATGCCAAGCGGCATGTCCGGCGCAAGGTCGGGCATGGCTATCAAAACCCGCTCCGTTCGCGCAGCGAAGCGAGCGGGCGGCGCAGTAAATAATAGATCAACGGCACACTGTCGCCGTAAACCTTGGCCGTGCCCTTCAGCCCGATGCGCGACGCGCCTTCTTCATTTTGCGCGATCGTTCCGCGCACACGGTACGACGCCACGCCATCCGGCGACAGAACGGACTGATAGCTGGTCTGGGTCAGGGTGGCATCGATGGGCGACAAGGGCGCAACATGCAGGAAAACACGCATGGGAGCGCCCGGCTCCAGGGCTATCGCGTCGGCCACCGGCAAGTACATCAGCACATCTAGGTCGCTGGGATCGGCCAGTTGCATCACGCGCTCGCCCGTGG
>JBEBXF010000295.1:0-4611 GCA_040391725.1 Eoetvoesiella caeni
GAACGAATGGCGGCAGGTAGTCGCGGTAAGGCGCCACCAGCAGGCCCAGCACGGCGGCCCAGACATTGGGATTGCGCAGCCACAGCCAGCGGCTGCTGCGGCGCGACAGCAGGAACAGCCCCAGCGAAAACTGCAGCACGTTCGACAGGACGAACAGTACGATGATGGCGCCCAGCTGGTTCTTGCCGTAGGCCAGCATCATGAGGGGAATGCCCACGTTGCCGGTATTGCGGAACATGCCGGGCACCGTCAAGGCCGGGCGCGGCATCTTGCAAAGCGGACTGAGCAAGCCCAGCAGCAGGCCCGGAACCACGATGATCAGCACACCCGCCACGGCCAATGGCCAGCTCTGGAGCAGATCGACCGGATATTCGATCATGACCGACAGCACCAGGGCCGGGCAAAACACCATGACATTGGCATGGTTCACAAAGCTCATGTCGGGCTCGTAGCCCTGCCGGCGGCCAAACAGGAACCCAATGCCCGCCATGGCGACGACGGGCAGAACAATGTTCAGAAGGGTAAGCAGCATGGCACGGGCATTCGTTTCGAAAAGGCGAAGCGAAAAGTGTACAGCAGAGGCTTTTTGAAAGCCTGGGCGAGCATCCACCCTGCCGTTCACGCATCACAGGCGGAACAACACCATTAATTCCATTTATTTCTTATTGATTTAAATTGTTTCACGTATAATTCTGGCGGAAATAAGCGCCGGAAACCTTTCGCCGGAATCCCATGCAACCAGACCTTCCATGAAAGTGCCTGTCATGGAACGACCTATCAGACACCGACGACTCATGAATATAAAAAAACTGCGTTTTTGCCTGCTGCCCCTGATCGCTTCGGTCCTGGCCGCGTGCGACAGCGGATCCGGCGGCCAGCCCAACCTGGTCTGCGCGGAAACGGGCGCCTACGCCTGCCAGACGGGGGAAACCGAACCTCTGTACACCTTCCAGTGGGCGCTGAACTATGCGGCCAGCTACTTCAAGGACTTCCCGGATGTTTTCGGCGGGGGTCTGGATCTGAACGTAGAGCCGGTGCACCGGATGGGCATAAAGGGCCAGGGAATCAATGTCCTAGTGCTGGATACGGGAACCGACCTGCACAATGAAGACCTCGCGCCCAATGCCGACTACAGCATGTCGTGGAATTTCGTGACGCAGCAGGACGACCCATATCCGGACTTGAACGCCAACAGCCCGGCCCACGGCACGGTCGTCGCCGGCATCATCGCCGCGGCCCAGAACGGCAAGGGGGTCATGGGCATTGCCCCACGGGCCACGATAGGCGGCGCGAACTACCTTAGCGGCCAAAGCCAGGTGTTTGCCGCCTATGGCGGAGCCCCATGGTCCAGCAAGGCGGACATCTTCAATGCGTCCTTCGGCGGCGACACCGCCGCAACGTCCTACGAATCCGACATCGACAACGACACCACGACCGCGCTCAGGGGCATCAAGAACCTGCGTCAAGGCAAAGGCGCCATCTTCGTCAAGGCGGCCGGCAATTCCTTCAATCCGGGCCTGTGCGGCTGGCAGGCCGCCTATTTCGACTGCACCAACCCGGCCAACGACGTCTCGGTGCTGGAGTCCAACGTCATCACCGTCGCCGCGCTGAATGCCAAGGGATCGGCCAGCAGCTACAGCAGCGCGGGATCGGTGGTCTGGGTGACCGGCCTGGGCGGAGAGTACGGCGGCGCGGGCAACTACGGCGAGGGCAGCGAGAACGGCGACGGCCCCACCATCTTCAGCACGGACCTGCGCGGCTGCATCTACGGATTCAGCTACACGGGCGCGGAAACGCCCTTCCAGCGTGGGCAAACCGTGCGCAACGGCCGGCCCGACAATCCCGATTGCGACTACACCTACATGAACGGCACCTCGGCGGCCACCCCCACCATCGCCGGCGTGGTTGCGCTGGTGCTCGATGCCAATCCGGAACTGACGTGGCGGGACGTGCGCGATATTCTGCGGATGTCGGCACGCAAGGTGGATGCCGACTATATCCACCACATTCCCAGAAAAGGCGACAAGCCCTATGGCGCGCTGGAGGATCTTGCCACCAACCAACCCACCAGCCAACTGGGCAGCGCCGCCGACATCCGGGACGGCTCCACGGCATTTCCCATGGATCTGGGCTGGCAGAAGAACGCCGCCGGGTACGAGTATTCGAACTGGTACGGTTTTGGCGTGCCGGATACCGAAAAAGCCGTGGAGCTGGCGCGGCAATACAAGAACGACCCGAGCCTGAGCCGGGCCCAGGATGTTCAAATACCCAATTTCAGCGAAGTGGCCTATTGGCAACTGAATCCCTTGACGGGCACGGAATCGTCGGACCATGCCGGCGTGCAGATTCGCCTGGGGGAGTTTCCTTACCAGCGCATCACGTCCCTGGGCACGTTCAAGGCCGATGCGCAAACCGTGGACCAACTGCAGGTTCGGCTGTCGGGCGAAGACGTTTGCCTGGGTTCACTGGGCATCGCCGCGAAATCGCCGTCGGGTACGGTTTCCTTGCTGAAGCTGCCCAACGACCACTTCAAGGCGAACGGAATCAACAGATTCCATGCCTACACGCTGGGAAGCTTCGCGTTCTATGGCGAGCAGGCCAAGGGCGACTGGGAGCTGTTCGCCATCGCCTCCAACCCGGACACGCAGATCGAAGTGATCGAAATCATCGATAATCAGCGTCGTATCCGCCTCTCGACCGTCTGCCCATCCACGGACGGCAGTGGCGGGCCCATCGACTTCAAGCTGCTTACCGAAGCACGAATCATTGCACAATAAACCGTGCCATCGTTTTCCAGGATTATCCCATGACAAAAAGCTTTCGACATGTTCTCGGACTTCTTGGCATCTCGCTGGCGCTGGCCAGCCATGCCGCTCTCGCGCTGACCACGGGGCAAAAGCTGTCCGACGCGCAAATCGCGCAACTGGGCGAGCTGCAGGTGTATGACATCGGCGGCACCCAGCTCAGAGTCATCCCGTCGCAACAATCCGGCCAGCAGGAAACCTTGCTGATCAATGCCCAAGGCATCGTGGGCAGCAGCCGCAACGAAGTCGCCGTTTCGCAAGCGTCGGAGGAAAGTATCCGGGCCCAACTGCAACAACTGCAGCCCCAGCCGGCCTCGGTGCAGCACTACGAGCCGACAGGCATTACCGTCTTGCGATATGCCGACTTCGGGCAGGCCGTCGAAGGCTTGCGCGCGCTGAAATCGGCGCTGCCCCGCGCCAAGGTGCGGCTGGGGGTGCAATTCAGCACGCCTCTTCCCAACTAGAAGCTGGCAGGCTCAGTCCGTTTCGATATGCATCGCGCGGCTGGCCAGCAGCCCCGACCAAATGGCGCCGCCGATCAACAGGCAGAAAAACACGGCCACGGCATTCCAATTGCCCGTATGGTCGTGCAGAAAGCCGACGACCAGAGGCGCCATGGCGGCCAGCGAGTAGCCCACCCCTTGCGCCATTCCGGATAAAGACGCCGCAATCTGCGGATTGGGCGAACGCAGCACCAGCAAAGCCATTGCAATGCTGAACATGCCGCCAAACCCCAGGCCGAAAATGGTCGACCATACGTATACGGCCGAAATATTCCCGTACAGCATGCCCATCAGGCCAACCAGGACAAGCAGCATCATCGCCAGGGTGGCGAGGCGCTGATCGCGCCCCCGGGTAGCCAGCCACGGGCCGCCCAGCGACGTGGAAAGCTGCACCGTCATCAGCGACGCCAGCACGAACCCAGCCTTTACCGGCGTCAGCCCGCGATCGATGAGAATGAGCGGCAGCCAGCCGAATATGCAATACGCAATGGCGCCCTGCGCCCCCATGAACAAGGTAACCTGCCAGGCCAGCCAGTTGCCGCGTAATCTGGGCGCTGCCGCGCGGGCGCGGCCTTGCGGATGCTCGCCCGAACCCGCCTGCGGCCACCAGACCACGATGGCGACAATGGCCGGGACCAGCCAGAACGCCAGCGCCCAGCGCCAGTCGCTGCCCGGCAGCTGCTCCAGCGGCACCGTCACGCCGGCGGCAATGGCCGCGCCCAGCGCCAGCGCCGTGGTGTAGACGCCCATCATCATTCCCGCCTGTTGCGGGAAATGCCGTTTGATGATGCTGGGCAGCAGCACCATGACGACGCTGATGCTGAAGCCCACCACCAGCGTTCCGGCAAACAGCCCGAACACGCCCAGGGTGCTGCGCAGGCCAATGCCCAGAACCAGCGCCAGCAGGTTCAGCAGCAAGAGGCGCTCGGCCGATTGAAAGCGCAGCAGACTGGGAGCCAAAGGCGCAAAAGCGCCAAAGCAAAGAATCGGCAAGGTCAGCAAGGTTCCCAGGGCCAGCGCGGACAAGCCCAGGCCGGTGCGCAGCGAATCGATCAATGGCCCCACGCTGATCAGCGCAGGCCGCAGATTCATGCCCACGAACACAATCGCAAATATCAGCATCAGCTTCGATGCCGCCACGGGCTTACGGGAAGGGGAATCGTGCAAATAAGACGACGGCCGGGTTTCGGACGGCTGCGGTTCGGATGGGTTTGTCTGCATGTAATTATTGAGCATTTGCCAGGGCCTGTTAACCCATATTAAGGAGTCGCGAAGCCATGAAAAATCTGACGGATCCAGGCGCC